>NZ_VMMZ01000031.1:0-37674 GCF_013277475.1 Streptococcus sp. k-628 | reverse complement strand
ATTTTCGAAGAGTATAAGATTATTTAACTGTTGCTGTGCTTGTAATCAATTCAACAGCTTTTTTGATTGTGATATCATGTTTCAACATATCAGCTGAAAGCAAGCTTTGTACTTGAGCAACTTCCATGTTGTAATCTGCTGCCAATTGCTCAACTTCTTTTTGGATTTCTTCTTCTGAAGCGTCAAATCCTTCAGCTTTGGCAACTGCTTCGATAACAAGGTTAGTCTTAGTACGTGACTCAGCTTCTACTTGGTATTGATTGTGAAGGTCTTCTTGAGTAGTTCCAGTGATTTGGAAGTACATGTCAGGGTTGATACCTTGACGTTGCAAGTTTCCAAGGAATTCATTTACTGAACGGTGAACTTCTTCGTGAATCATTTCTTCTGGAAGTTCTACGATTTCAGCGTTTTCTACAGCTTTATCGATTGCTGCACCTTCTACTGCATCTTTGTAAGCTTCTTCTTTAGCAGCAGCCAATTCCTTGCGGTATTTTTCTTTCAATTCAGCAAGTGTTTCCACTTCTTCGTCGATGTCTTTTGCAAGTTCATCGTCAAGAGCTGGAACTTCTTTAGCTTTTACTTCGTGGATAGTTGTCACGAATTTAGCTTCTTTACCTGCAAGGTCTTCTGCTTGGTAGTCTTCTGGGAATGTTACGATAACGTCAACAGTTTCACCAGCTGAGTGACCTACCAATTGGTCTTCGAAACCAGGGATGAATTGACCTGAACCAAGTCCAAGTGAGAAGTTTTCACCTTTTCCACCGTCAAATTCAACACCGTCGATAGAACCAACAAAGTCGATGACAACAGTGTCGCCGTTTTCAGCAGCAGCTTCTTTGATAACCAATTCAGCCAAGTTGTTGCGTTCACGTTCGATACGTTCTTCAACATCAGCGTCAGTTACTTCTTTTTCTACATCAACTGATACTTCAAGGTTTTTGTAGTCGCCCAATTTAACTTCAGGTTTTGTCACGACTTCAGCAGTGATAACCCAGTCTTGACCTTTTTCCATTGAAGTTACGTCAATTTTTGGTTGTGCAACCACTTCAAGACCAGATTCTTTTACAGCTGCTTCATAAGCGTTTGGCAAAAGAGCGTTCATAACGTCTTGGTAAAGTGATTCTTCACCAAATTTTTTGTCGAAGATAGGGCGTGGAAGGTGACCTTTACGGAAACCTGGAACATTAAGAGATTTCTTCACTGAGTTGAAGACACGATCCAATTCTGGTTTGATTTGGTCTTGAGAGATAGTGAAAGTCAAGACACCACGGTTTGTTTCTTTGTTTTCAAATGATACAGACATTCTGTCATTTCTCCTTAAAATTTTTTAAATACAGTCTATTATAACATAAACGAGCGACTTTTTTCAAGTAACGAATGCGCTTTTCAATGATGGGGGAGGTACGGTTTCTTCTTAGTTTTCTTTAGGTTTCGAATATAATCTTATAAAAGATGCTTAATGATGGCTGATTACAGTAAAAAACGAATCGCCCACACATCCCTCATTAGGCGATTCGTTTTGTATTATTTAACCACAAGAACCTTGTAATATTCATACTTATTTGGCTGTGTAATCTTAATTTTTTGACCATAGAAACCATCGATTTCTTTATCAAAATAATCTGAAAATCTTGATGGCAAGCGTTTCATCTTAAGAACCTCACCAGATTGGTCTGCATATACAAGGAAATGATAGTGGGTTGTAGACATACCATCATCGATCAATACAAAGTAACCTGTTTTGAGCTTACCTTGTCCATTATCTAAATAGTATAATTTATTGTTATTGATGGTGAAGTCAGTAGATGGAAGTCTAAGTCGTACACCTGGGTCTTCTAGATAAAGATCATTACCAACTTTTTTGATTTCTGATCTAGTTGTCATCTCTGGAAGTGGTGTCACTCTACGACCATCTGCTCCAAAGTAATATCGACCTGGTAGATTTTGGAAATTACGAATAACAGCTTTAGGATCAATTTCTTGTCCTTCTTCTTTATTATCCACCAAAGCCAACATCGTATTGGAAACTTGATCCCCATATTTTTCGGAAAACTTCTTGAACTCAGGTTTGATATACCAAGTGTTTTTATCCACGATAACATCAGTAAAGTTATTTCCGTCAAATTTTGCTGTAATCAGATATTCATATCCATCGCCTAAACGAACAATATCATCATTTTTATAAGGGCTATCTTGTAAAGTGAACATATGGCCATCCTTGCTGAGAATATAGCCTGTCCCATCACTAGAATTTACAACTCTATCAGAGGCCATTGCACCTGATTGTTCAAAATAATACCAATTACCATCTATGAACACCCAACCTGTCATCATAGAACCACTAAAATGAAGATAGTACCAAGTAGCCCCTTCTTTGTACCAACCTGTACGCATGGCGCCACTATCTGCTAGGGAGTACCAGGTATTGCCTTCCTTGTACCAGCCAGTACGCATAGCTCCACTATCTGCTAGTGAATACCATGTAACACCGTCTTTGAGCCATCCTGTCTGCATTTTTCCAGAACCGTCAAAATGGTACCAAGAACCAGCATTTTGTACCCATTTATCCTTAGCTAAACTGCCATCTTGTGAAAGATTCCAGTCAGCACCATTTTTAACCCAAGTATCTGCAGCCTGTGCTTGGTTGATAGACAAAAGCAGACCAGCACCTGCAAGCAAACCAAGAGTAAGTAATTTAGATTTTTTCATAGCTATTTCCTCCTTTATTGAATAGTTATAAAAAGATATTTTCCATCATAAACATTCTACATAACTCCTAATAATCCTTAAGAGTCAACCAATACCTTCTTTCTATCATCATTGTCCACCCCACACCTTTATGATATACTAAATATAAATATTTTCTTAAAACTTCTACTTTTGGAACATTTTTGGAGGCAAAAATATGCGGTGGGATATTGGTTCAGTTTATAAATACATTCGTAAGTCAAAAGGGATCACACAAAATGAGGTCTGTGGTGACTACATTACTCATTCTAACTTATCGAAGTTTGAAAATAATCATTCTACTCCTAGATATGATACTATGGAGTTGCTTTTGAGGCAAGTTGATATGAGTTTCGATGAATTTCATTATATTTGTCAACATTACCAAATGGATTCTCGTAAGAAATTATTTTCAGAATATTATCAGGTTATTTCTTCGCCTAATCTAGAAGAAATGAAGACACTGCTATCAAAATGTCAAATTTATCTAGATGAAGTGCAGAATGATATCCCAATAGAACACGCTGTGAAAGAGCTAACCATTTTTATAGAAGTGATTGAAAATCAGTTTTCCGATAAAGCCCAAGCCTTAGCTGAAGAGTTATGGAAAGAATTGGAAAAAAGGGATCAGTGGTTCCTCTCAGATTTACGGTTATTAGTGATGATCATCTTTCATTTCCCTATTGATTCACTAGAAATGCTACGCCAGAGGCTTGTTAAATCTCTAAATAAATACACAGATTATCGTCCAATTCAAAGTATTCATTACTCCATTCTAGCCAATATGACACGAATGTCCCTTGAAGCAAATAAGAAAGATGATTGTCTATGCTTAATTCAAGAATATCTTGATTTAGCAAAAATATTGAAACGATACGATTTATTAGGTGTAGCTCAAGTACGTCTGGGAATCGTTAATGAAAATCATGCTATGATTAATAAAGGATTATCCTTACTCGAATCAACAAATGAAAGTCGATTACTGCGGGAAATGAAAAGAGAAGTTAGTGATTATTATCAAGCAGATTTTTTTGAAACAGAGGGCAAATAGTAACTATTATTTTATGAATAAAAGCGAACATGACTTCCTAGTAGACAAAGTTGTTCGCTTTTTTCGTTTTACTCTGTCAGATAGTTTATTTCACAACAAAAACATTTCCTGTCTTACTATCGATTTTAACAGTTTGACCGTAGAAACCATCAATTTCTTTATTAAGATAATCTGAAATTCCTGTTGGCAATCGTTTCATTTTAAGAATTTCACCAGATTGGTCTGCATAAACAAGAATATGATAGTGATGATAGCTTGGTCTATCATCAATCAATGCAAAATAACCTGTTTTTAGTTTGCCATTAGCACCCTCTAAATAGTATAGTTTATTATTATTGATTGTAAAGTGGGTAGCCCCAAGACGAAGTCGTGCACCTGGGTCTTCTAGATAAAGATCATTACCAACTTTTTTGATTTCTGATCTAGTTGTCATCTCTGGAAGTGGTAATACTCTACGACCATCTGCTCCAAAGTAATATCGACCTGGTAGATTTTGGAAATTATGAATAACAGCTTTAGGATCAATTTCTTGTCCTTCTTCTTTATTATCCACTAGAGCTAAGGTTGTATTTGAAACCACATCCCCATATTTATTAGAAAACTTTTTAAACTCTGGCTTGATGTACCAAGCATTTTTTTCAACAATGACTCCATCTTTTCTATAAATAAAATGATAATCATACCCATCAGACAAAGTAACAATATTTGTGATAATTGTATCATCCGCTTGAGATTGTTCAACCTGACTTGGGAGTTTGGTTAACATATAACCATCCTTACCAATGACATAACTTTCCCCATCACTGGCTGGAACAGCTCTATCTGCGACCATAGCACCTGATTTTTCAAAGTAAGACCATTTACCATTTGGAGTCGCCCATCCTGTTGCCATAGCGCCACTGTCTTTGAGGTAATACCATGTAGACCCTTCTTTGTACCAACCTGTACGCATGGCGCCACTATTTGCTAGTGAGTACCATGTGCTACCTTGCTTGTACCAGCCAGTGCGCATAGCACCACTATCTGCTAGAGAATACCAAGTATTGCCGTCTTTGAGCCAGCCTGTCTGCATTTTACCAGCGCTATCGAAGTGATACCATGACCCAGCATTTTGTACCCATTTATCCTTAGCTAGACTGCCATCTTGAGAAAGATTCCAGTCAGCACCATTTTTAACCCAAGTATCTGCAGCCTGTGCTTGGTTGATAGACAAAAGCAGACCAGCACCTGCAAGCAAACCAAGTGTGAGTAGTTTAGATTTTTTCATAACTATTTCCTCCTGTCATGAAAATTTAAAGTTGCTGTATGATTTTAACCTCCTTTTGGATTTTTTATATTTTATAATATATATGTTAATCTAAATATTTCTAACTCTATTTTACTCCCCTATAAAATGAATGTCAACAAATAACATAAAAACATTGTGAAAAAAATATTTTACCGTACTAGAACTACTTACTCACTTCTTGGTACTAAATTAAGTCATTTCTCCGATATTATTTTATATAACTACTAAAAATCCTCATGCCCCACCAAGTGGTGCTGAAAGGCATAGACCGCAGCTTGTGTGCGATCACTGACCTCAAGTTTGGCAAGAATGTTAGACACGTGCGTCTTGACCGTCTTGAGAGAGATAAAAAGTTCGTCTGCGATACGCTGATTTTCATAGCCCTTGGCGATGAGTTGGAGTACATCTCGCTCACGCGCAGTCAGATCCTCATGTAGTTCTATGTGATTGCGGTGGTATTCGACCTTCTTGCTGACCTCTTGCTCAATGGCCAGCTCCCCAGCAGCCACCTTACGGACAGCATGAAGCAATTCGTCTGCACTAGAAGTCTTGAGCATATAGCCTTTAGCACCAGCATTCAAAACCGGCATTATTTTTTCATTGTCCAAGTAAGAGCTCACAATCAAAATCTTGGCTTCAGGCCATTCTTTGAGGATAGCCAAAGTCGCATCAATTCCATTCATTTCAGGCATGACGATATCCATGACAATAACATCTGGACGCAATTTCAAGGCTAAGTCAATACCCTGAAACCCGTTGGACGCTTCCCCTACAACTTCTACATCGTCTTGGAGGTCAAAGTAGCTTTTCAAGCCCAATCGGACCATTTCATGGTCATCTACTAGTAAAATTTTCATCTTTACTCCTTTATCATTCCTTATCGAGCAAGGGAATACGAATATCAACTGCCAGTCCTTGCTTGGGTGCTGTCAAAAGTTGAACTGTTCCAGCCATATCTTCAACCCGCTCCTTGATATTGCGGAGTCCATAACTCAGGTCGTCTAAGCTCCCTAACTGGAAACCAATCCCATTGTCCACCACCTTCAGCTGCAATTCAAAATCTGTCTGATAGAGATAGACATCCAGACAAGATGCCTGGGCATGGCGGAGAGTATTGCTGATCAATTCTTGTAGAATACGGAAGATATGCTCCTCGATTTTCTTAGGCAATTTCGTCACATTTTGCTTGAAACCAACCTTGAGATCACTCTTGTCCTCAAGCTCTTTTAAGAGGATTTGAATCCCTTCAACCAGATTCTTCTGCTCCAGTTCAACTGGTCGCAAATGCAAGAGCAAGACCCGCAAATCCTTCTGGGCGGTTTCTAAAATAGCTGTGACACTCTGCAACTGGATCTTCATCTTTTCTCTATCCAATTTCAAAGACTGCTGACTGATACCTGACAAAATCATGTGGGCCGCAAACAACTCCTGACTAACTGTATCATGCAAATCCCGAGCAATCCGCTTTCGTTCTTTCTCGATGATTTCCTCTTCCTGAGCAAGACTGTGATTTTCAGCTTTTTGAAGAGCTTCTGTCAAAAGGTTAAGTTTACCTGACAAGGACTTGAAACTGGCATCCAAATCTGGATCTGCAACTTGAACCACTTCTTGCCCTGCCAATAAACGCTTGAGATTAGCCTGCATCTTTCTTAGAGAAAGCTCTTCAACACCTCTCCAAAACAGGGCTAAGAGACAGGTCATGGACATGCTGAATACCAACAATAAAAAGACAAATTTTTCTGTTTTTTCGACATCGTGCAGAAAGATAGACCAGTCAAAGTCAAGGATTTCCAGCAAGCTGTGGGAGAAAAATAAGACAAACAGAAAGGAGGTGAGAGCAATGATTACATAAGCTTGTTTTTTCATCCTCTAACCGCCTCCACATCCCCAATCATAGCGGTCAAGAAAATCTTGACGCTCTTGTTACTCTTGAGATAGTCTTTCGTTTCCTGATGATAGTGTTCATTGCGGAGAGCTCGCTTGGGCTGGTTGAAAAAAGTCAAATCACCATAGAGACAGTTAACGCTGAGACTGACTTCCACATCAACAGGTACAATGATTTTAGTCGTTCCTACCATCTTTCTGAGGATAATGACATTGTCATGATTGGTTAGGATAACCCTCTCCAGATGAATGGTATCCTTACCCATGAGACGAAAGAGATTGATATCATCAAACTGGCAAGTCTGGTAGCTTGAAAAATGATGGAGATTTCCAAACCAACGATTTTTCTCCTTCTTAACCGTCACAACCTCTTCAAAAACCAAATTGGTCTGCTCTTTTTCCTGGTTCATCATCGGATAAAGAAGAAAGAGGCTGTATATAACCGCAACAAAAATAGCTAGAATCACAAAAGGATTGAGCATGACGATAAAAAAGAAGAGAATGCTTGCCACCACTAAAAGAAGATTATTGCCCTCTTTACCAGTGTAATAGCGAATCAAAAGCAAAAAGAGGAATAGAATCAGCAGAAAACGCGAAAAATGCTCTGAAACCATCAAAATCAGAGCTCCTGTCAAAAGACAGGCTTCAATAAATAAAAAGATTTTAAATTTTCTCATAGGTGCATCCTCTCCCTTCTATTTTATCACACTTCAAAAAAGTCACCTCGGTCTGAAGATGGAAAAAAAGGCGGTGATTACGCCTTTTTTATCTGATCATTTGCTTCTTTTAATTTTCCATAAAGAAGATAGTCTACTTTTTGTAGATCGGCTATGGTGGCACAATTAAGAGCACACATAATCAAACGCAGATCGTCTTTCCAACCTTGGACAATGCCAATCACTTCTTCAACTGTGTAGGTTTCAACCAATTCTAGAACTGTTCGAGACAGTCCTACAGCCTTGGCACCAAAGACCAAACACTTAATCATATCCAGTGGATTCCGAACGCCTCCACTGACCAAGAGTTCAACCTTGTCTTTCCAGTCTTGAGCATTGAGAAGGGCTTGCATGGTGGACTGACCCCATTGATTGAGGTAGTCACGTTGGCCACTGCGGCGGTTTTCGATATAAGCAAAGCTGGTGCCACCACGACCTGACAGGTCAAAGGTTCGAACGCCCAATTCATAGGCTCTCTCGATGGTCTTCATATCCATTCCAAAGCCCACTTCCTTGAGGACAATCGGAACGGGGATTTGCTTACTATAATCTGCTAGATGCGATTGCCAGTTTCTAAACGTTCTTTCTCCCTCGGGCATGAGTAATTCCTGCATGACATTGACATGCACTTGTAGGAGAAGAGGGGTCATCTCATCTACAGTCTGAAGACCTAATTCGACAGGCTTGTCCAATCCAATATTGGTTCCAAGAAGGAGATTTGGATGACTAGACTTGACAGAAAACGAGTCATCTGCTGGATCTTTGAGGGCTGCGCTATAAGAACCTGTCACAAACAAAATACCACAGGCTTCCGCTACCTGAGCCAGCTTTTGATTGATTTTTCTTCCCTTATCGCTTCCACCCGTCATAGCATTGATATAAAAAGGAAAGTCCCACTTTCGACCAGCAAATTCTGTCGACAGATCGATTTCATCCAGGTCGTAAAGAGGCAAGGAAGAATGAATCAACTCCACCTCATCAAAGCTATTATAGGAACTTTTCTGCTCAAGGGCATAGTGGATGTGCTCATCCTTACGATTTGTCGTCATGTCCTATCCTTTCTTGGTATAAGAGCTCAATCCCCAGATCGGCCCAACGGTTTTTTAGGGTTTCAGTTGATTGCGCATCAAAACTCAAGGCAATGCCACAGTCACCACCACCAGCACCGCTACTCTTGGCAACAGCCTGCAAATCTTGACTAGCTTCTTTCAGCTGTCTGAGCGAAGGTGTGTAAATATCTGCGCTCAAGCCTTCTAAGAGCTTGCTTGCCACTTCTACTTGCTCGATAATTTTTTCTGATTCCCCCTGCTTCAAGGCTTCTACCAAAGCAGCAACCGTTTCTTTTGAGGAATTTAAAAAATTCTGATTGATATTTTGCTTGATTTGCTGGACCATGTGACTTGATACAGCCACTTCCTTGGTCCATCCCACTAGGAAATCACATTCTAGGGTAGGTTTCACTTGTGAGATAGAAAAGCCCCACTCACGCTCTAAAATAGTCGCCAACTTTTCTTCTTCCAACCAAGCAGCAACCTTCTGGCGATCAAATGACTGGTAGAGAACCAAATCCTCTGCCACAATACAGGCAAGGTCTCCCATAGAACCATTGTCTCCTCGCTTGAGCAAGACCGCGCTAGCCAGCTTGAACAAGAGCTCCTGATCCACTGAAAGATTATACAGAGCCAGTAAAGCCTTGACAACCAAGACAACGACGCTACCGCTAGAACCTAGACCAAACTTTTTGCCTTCTCGTTCCATTTTGCCACGGATTTCCAAAGAAAAAGGTCGCAAGGTTTGCCCACGATCAGCGAGGAAGTCATTCATCAAAGCAATCGTTTCTTGAATCAAACTGTAGTCAGAATTGGGCGTCAAGTCCACTGCGAAATCAAACAGATCTGAATAGATACGGTAGCTGTCAGAAAAAGCAATCTCAGCCCTCATATAGATGGGAATGGCCTTTATCAAGGCCAACTGCCCTGGTTCTAGAATAGCATATTCACCTGCCCAATAGAGTTTTCCGCAAGTTTTAACAGCAATCATCTTGGCTCAAATCCTTTGTTTTTGACACGATCAAGCGATAACGTTGACCGAAGATTTCTGATAAATGCTCCAAGTCTTTCTCCTGACAGAGAACCTTGACATTGGGACCAGCATCCATGGTAAAGTAGCAGACTTTTCCTTGCTCACGGATCTGGCGGACAAAGTCCATGGCTTCATAGCTTGCATCGGTCAGGTAAGAAAAGGCTGGTGATGCTGTTTTTGTCGTAGCGTGCATAGCCAGGGCATTTTTCTCCGTTAATTCCCCAACCTTGGCAAAGTCATTTTCCTTGAGATAAACCAGCATATCCTGATAGTCCTTCTCAGACTGACGCACCCAGTCGTCAAAGGTCGTCGAGGTTTCCACACAAAGTTTCATCCCATCACGGCTAGAAATTGGTTTTTTCTTGTCCTCCAGCACCAACATAATCATAGCTAGTTTCAAGTCTGTCTCTACAGGGTAAATTTCTCCACTATCCTTATCCCAGGCACCTAATGGTCCATAAAAACTCCGAGAGGAAGATCCCGAGGCAAACTTAGCCTCCTGTGCCAACTGGCTCCGAGTCAATCCAAGCTGAAAATAAGCATTGCAAGCCTTGACCAGGGCGGACAAACCACTAGAGCTTGAAGACAAGCCCGCTGCGGTAGGCATATTGTTTTGTGTATCTATACGGACAAAGTCCTCACCTTCTGGACGGTAACGGTCAATAATCTTGCTCATCTTAGCATGCTCTGCCTCATTTTGTAGCTGACCATTGATATAAAATGCATCAGCAGTCGCAGGAGATGGTAGAGGCGACAAGGTCGTCTCCGTATACATATTTTCCAAAGTCAGAGAGATACTGCTAGTAGCAGGCACCATCTCTTTTTCTTTTTTCTTTCCCCAATATTTGATAATAGCAATATTTGCGTAGGAACGTACTGTTACAGGCTCTCTATCCATGTCTGAACAGCTCCTTTCTCTTCTAATCTTTCTGCTAGTTCTTGTGCGTGTGTCAAATTGTCTGCCAAGGCTATGATACAACCTCCTAGCCCACCACCGCTCATCTTAGCCCCCAGAGCACCATGACTAAGAGCTATTTCAACCAAAGAGTCTGCCTCAGGGCTACTAACACCAATTTCTTTCAAATGTAAATGCGCTTGACTGAGGATTTGTCCCAGTCTTTCAGCATCTTTTCGTGAAATCGCATCCTCTGCCTGCTGGGTCAATTCTCCCAAGGCATGCAAAAATGGTAGGGCATCCTTGCCCTTGTTTTGAACCACTTGGATGGCTTCACGAGTATGACCATAAACGCCCGTATCGGCAATCACCAAATAGGCGGATAAATCCATCTCAAGCTCTGTAAATCCTACGTTCTTGATAAAACGAATAGGTTGCTCACTGAGACAGGTCTTAGCATCCAAACCACTAGGATTCATATGGGCAATCATCTCCGCCCTATTGACCAAGATTTCCAATACATCACGAGGCAAATCAGCCTGATAGTAGTCAAATACCGCACGAATGGCTGCTATGCTGATAGCCGCTGACGAACCCATTCCCCGTTTTTCAGGGATAGCCGAATCAATCTCACAGCGAATGCAGGCTTCTGTGATATCCAAATACTCGAGCGAGGCATAAACCGCCATAGACAAGGTATCTTCTTCATAGAAATGCCAAGGACTCGCTGCAGGAACTACCTTACAAGTCACCTCCACCTCTAAGAGAGGCAGGGAAATGGCAGGATAACCGTAAACGACCGCATGCTCCCCTATTAAAATAATCTTACTATGTGCCTGACCGACACCAATTTTTTTTGTCATTTTTTCCTTTTACTAGACGAAAAAGCCGTCTCATTTTTTCATACAAGTATTGCTTCTCTCCTATCTATTTTATTATATTTTCACAAAAAAAGCGATTGTTTCCTTCACAATCGCTTTTCCCATTATAGGGATATATTTCCATCATTTCATTATTTAAACGATTTCTAGCATATCCTATTCTTCTCGTTTTTTAGGAAATACCGTCAAAGCACCTAGGATAGATAAGCCACCTAGAGCTACCAACCATTCATCTTGTTGACTACCTGTCTGAGGTAATTCATCCCGCTTGTGCACTTCAGTACTTCCTTGATCCCAATCTTCTGAAGAAATTGAGGTCGGAGTTGGTGTTGGTTGCGGTTCTGGTTTTGGTTCTGGCTTAGGCTCTGGTTTTGGCTCCGGTTTCGGTTCTGGCTTAGGCTCCGGTTTTGGTTCCGGTTTTGGCTCTGGTTTTGGCTCTGGCTTAGGCTCTGGTTTTGGTTCCGGTTTAGGCTCTGGTTTTGGTTCTGGCTTAGGAGTCGGTGCGTTAGCCTCGAATACCCATGTTCCTATAAACTCTACATCTGCTTTATTTACTGCTTTATTTTCAGTATCGTAGCTCTTGAAAACCCATTTACCATCGTTTTCCGCATCTACGTACTCTGTTTTTGTCGGTTGAGTCGCAACTACATTTGCTTTATCTGCATAACGATTTTGGTCGGTTGGTTTATAGCCTTCGATTGCTGCTGGCAATGTCTTACCTGGTGTCCCACTTTGGAATTTGTAGGTTACACCGTATTTATTAGCTTCGAATACCCATGTTCCTACAAACTCTACATCTGCTTTATTTACTGCTTTATTTTCAGCATCGTAGCTCTTAAATACCCATTTCCCATCATTTTCTGTATCAACATACTCTGTTTTTGTTGGTTGAATTGTTGTTACATTTGATTTATCTACATAACGGTTTTGGTCTGTTGGTTTATAGCCTTCTATTGCTTCTGGCAATGTCTTACCTGGTGTCCCACTTTCAAATTTATATGTTACACCGTATTTATTAGCTTCAAATACCCATGTTCCTACAAACTCTACATCTGCTTTATTTACTTGTTTATCTTCAGCATCGTAGCTCTTGAATACCCATTTCCCATCATTTTCTGTATCAACATACTCTGTTTTTGTTGGTTGAATTGTTGTTACATTTGATTTATCTACATAACGGTTTTTGTCTGTTGGTTTATAGTTTTCGATTGCTGCTGGTAATGTCTTACCTGGTGTCCCACTTTCAAATTTATATGTTACACCGTATTTATTAGATTCGAATACCCATGTTCCTACAAACTCTACATCTGCTTTATTTACTGCTTTACTTTCTGCATCGTATTTTTTAAATACCCATTTTCCATCATTTTCTGTATCAACATACTCTGTTTTTGTTGGTTGAATTGTTGTTACATTTGATTTATCTACATAACGGTTTTGGTCTGTTGGTTTATAGTTTTCGATTGCTGCTGGCAATGTCTTACCTGGTGTCCCACTTTGGAATTTGTAGGTTACACCGTATTTATTAGCTTCGAACACCCATGTTCCTATAAATTCTACATCTGCTTTATTTACTACTTTATTTTCAGCATCGTAACTTTTGAATACCCATTTCCCATCGTTTTCTGCATCTATATACTCTGTAGTTGTCGGTTGTGTTGGTGTTACATTCGCTTCATTTTCGTAAGTAGCTGTATCTTTTGGCTTATAGTTTTCGATTACTGCTGGTAATACTTTTCCCTCTGTTCCACTTTGGAATCGGTAGGATACATTATAAAATGTAACATAACCTAGTTCTAAAACGTTAGCTTCTACTTTGTTAATAGGTAAATTTGTAGCTGAATCCAGGCTTAACCAGCCACTACCGATTCTACCTGCACTTGGATGAACATTACCCTCAACAGAACCTGTTACTTTTAGTACTGTATTTCCATTTGTATCTGCTAACTCTTTGGCTTTATCTTGATTAATACGAACAACCATCTGATTGATTTCTTCATCACTCTTATTAGGGAATAAAGCTTTAAGTTCTGTTGATGTAAGAGATCGAAGTGTCATATTGCGCAGAATTGTTTCAGCAATAGACTTACCTTCATCCGGTTTTACTACACTCTCAGCTATACTCTCATTTCGTTCATTTTCCGGTCTATTACTATCATATCCGTTTAAAGATCTAAGAATCATTCTAAATGTTATATTATGGTTACCTTTAGTTTCAACACCAAATGTGACTCTAGGGTCCGTATTACTAACGATTGAATTAAAGCTATCTTTTGTATTTCCTAAGGCTGTCCCTTCTTTTGAATACACATTTAGGATTTCCTTCGTTCCATCTTCCTTAATTCCAAGAGCATACAATGGTCTCCATGAGTAACCATTAAACTCTGCATATAATTTTTCCGGAACAACTAAATCTTTGTCTAAATTCACATTTAAGTCTACATAGGTGTAAGTTTTTTTCTTTTCATCTAATTTAAAATTATTATCCTTGTATGTGTTGGATAAAACCGGACCAACATATCCTACATGAGGATTTCTATACACAGTCATCGCTGTAGTTTTATCCATTTCAAACTCAGCTTTTAAAACCACTTCATTCACTTTTGTAGTATTATTATTTTCCGGTTTATACTCATCAATGATACGGCGGGTATTTTTTTCTTTGTCTTTTGTTTCTTTATTTAAATTAGTATTAGGTAATACTTCTTCTGATTCTACATTCGTATCAATATGAACCTTATTATCATTAATGGCAAATTTATTCATTCCACCTATAATCGCAAATCCCATAGAAAATTTATCAGCAGGGAAAGGCTCATCTTGATCATTTAAACTGGCATATACACCGTATAGCCTGGAATCAGCTTTCAATCCATCTGGAAAGGCTGTGGCTAAAGTGTCTTCTGGGGAGAACAGTCTTGCTCCGTCCGCAATTTTCCCATTTACTGGCGGCATATCAGACCAACCAAGAAAAGTTTTTGCAGCGCCACGGAAAAGACCTGGATTAGATAAGGGACTCCCTAATTTATCTGTAGCATTCTTATATGTATTTTCAGTATCTTTTTTTTCGTGTGATTCACTTGTCCATTGACCAATAAGACTTACTTTACCATCATAATTTGCTGGTTCTGTTGCTCTTTCAAGCTCTCTAGGTTTCTCATCATTATTTCTTGCTCCATCGCCACCCTCTGGCTTAATATCTGTTGATACAGCTCTATCACTACCTAGCGTTGTAGCAGGCACATCATTTCCATTTCTTACTTCCGCTGCACGGGGTACTCCTTGAAGAGAGTTTCCATTACTCTCAGTTGATGCAGTTATATTTGTATTTTCTATTTCTGTGTCACCAGCATTAGCACCAGAAGTGCCTAGTGTGCTTGTTGTACTTGGTGGGGCTGGTGTGCCTGATACTGGTTCGCCTACTCCTGGTCCATCCGCTTGAACAGTCGCCACACCAGTTGCAAAAAACAACACCGAAGCTACTGCTACACTAGCTACTCCCAAATGATGTTTTCTAATAGAATAGCGTAAAACTTTTTTCCCGTTTTCTTCACATTTTCTTGACTTAAAGTTCATTTTCAACCTCATTTCTTTTTTACAAATGGGTACTTATACCCCCCCCCTTAAATATTTAAGTATTTAAAGAAGGTTCGATTTTTAAGCCTAAAATTGTAATTGTTATGGTGCTTTCAAAAAAACACTTGATATTACACTAACATTATATACCTTTTTCTAAAACATGTCATGTAAAATTGGGCAAAAACTCAAAAGTAAATAAGTAAATCTTTCCACAATAAACCGCATATTATCAAGTTTTTGCCACCTGATAATATGCGGTTTTCTGATTTTAAAAACTTTTTATCCAGTATCACTTCGTGAAGCTGCACTCTTACTTAAAATTTATCTCAAATTACAAAATCCTATCATTATTTATTGAACCCATTCGCCATTATAGTTGACAGAATAACCATCTACGGTCGTATTCACTGCCAAAGCACCTGAGCTATAAGCGTAGTACCATTTGCCATTGACCTGGAACCAACCTGTTGCCATAGCTCCTGATGAACGGAGATAGTACCACTTGTTACCAAGGTTTTGCCAACCCGTTTTCATATCACCATTTTCAGCATCTAAATAGTACCAAGTTGATCCTTCTTGATACCAACCCGTCGCCATGGCCCCCGATGAACGGAGATAGTACCACTTATTACCAAGGTATTTCCAAGCAGTTTGCATTGCAGCACTTGTTGTATCCAGATAGTACCAAGTTGAGTTATCATTGGTCCAGCCACGCACTAGCTCCCCAACCGTTAAACTGTCGATACGAGCATCGAAGCCACCACTCTTTTGTAAATAATACCAGTGTCCCTCATCATAAATCCAACCAGTTTTTAAAGTGTGATAGCTACGCTGATCTTCAAAATAATAGACTCGTTTCTCTGCTGGGCTATCATATTGTTCCCCATGGTGTTTGTTGGTATTGGTAGCTGTTTTTGCTTCTAAAATTTGCTTACCAACAAATTCTTGAAGAACCCCATCTTGGTTAAAGTAGTACCATCTTGGCATTGGCATAGATTCTAATCTTAAACCATTTGGGTAAGGACCAATTGTACTACCTTTAGATGGAAACGGGATGTATTGCCAGCCGACAACCATTTCTCCTGATACATGATCAAAATAATAGCTCTTGCCATCAATCACTCGCCAGGCCTTTTCTTTGATGTCCCCCTTCTTGTAGTAGGTTCTACCATTTTCTTGGACAAATTGCCAGCCTTCCGAATCAGCATCATCCGCCAATACTGCACTTGTCGCTAGCAAACCAAAGAAAAAGACTGCTAATGCGATTGGCATCAATTTTTTTATTATTTTCATTAGACCTATCCTCCATAACTGATTGTAGCAAAGACCAAACTGGATGTCAATATATAGAAAACCTCCAAAAAAAGCAGTTACACAACTGCAACTGCTTTTCTATTCTTGCATGGTGTAACCAACACCACGCACGGTTTTAATGTAGCTTTTTTGACCTTTTACATCAAGCTTGCTACGTAGATAACGGATATAGACATCCACGATATTGGTCTCTGTCGCACTTTCGTACTTCCAAACACTTTCCAATAACTGCTCACGAGTCAAGACTTTCTTGCTTCCCATAAGAGTAGCCAAGAGGTCATACTCACGACGCGTCAGAGCAATCATCTCCTCGCCACGATAAACGGTATGATGTTCTACATCCATACGCAGATTGCGGTAAGACGTTGGAACCTTCATCTGACTACAGTGTTGATCGATAAAGTCCCGACCTCGGAAAATCGCTGAAATACGAGCTACCAAATTGTCAATAATAACTGGTTTATAGATGTAAGAAACGGCAAAGCGTTGGATTGTCTCAAGCTGGTCTTGCAATTCTTCACGATGGTCCAAGACCATGATGACTGAAGCTGGCTTAGTCCGACTCAGCTTGTCTGCAAAATCCTGGGCTGTCATATCCCCCAGACGAGCATTCAATAAAATCAAGTCATAGTCTGTCTGAAGAGCCGTGGAGAGGGCTTTTTGCCCCTCCTCAACCTGATCAACTCGGTATTGCTCTTTTTGGAGTTCCAAACTTAAAAAATGAGCTAGATTTCGTTCTTTCTCAAGTAATAAAATCCGTTTCCCCATGGCAGACCTACTTATTTTTCGTCATACCAAGAGTAGTGGAATGTTCCTTCTTTGTCTTTACGTTGGTAAGTGTGGGCACCAAAGTAGTCACGTTGTGCTTGGATCAAGTTAGCTGGAAGGTCAGCTGAACGATAGCTATCATAGTAAGTAATAGCTGCTGAGAAAGTTGGCACTGGTACACCAGCTTGAACTGCAAGAGCTACGATATCACGCACTGCTTGTTGATACTTAGCAGTAACATCCAAGAAGTATTCATCCAAAAGAAGGTTAGCAAGGTCTGCATCACGGTTATAAGCATCAGTAATCTTTTGCAAGAAACGAGAACGGATGATACAGCCATCACGCCAGATAGATGCGATGTCTGCAAATGGCAAATTCCAGTTGTTTTCTTTAGAAGCTACACGCAATTGAGCAAAACCTTGTGCATATGAAATGATTTTTGAGAAATAAAGGGCTTGACGGATCTTTTCAATCAACTCAGCCTTGTCTCCTTCAAAGTTGAAAGCAGCTGGTTTTGGAAGAACCTTGCTAGCATGCACACGTTCTTCCTTGTAAGTAGAGATGTAACGTGCAAATACCGACTCAGTGATGAGTGACAATGGCACACCAAGGTCAAGTGATGATTGGCTAGTCCATTTACCAGTTCCCTTGTTACCTGCAGCGTCAAGGATGTAGTCTACGATTGGTCCATCTTGACCTTCATCGTCTTTGCGGCTCAAGATATCAGCTGTGATTTCGATTAAGTAGCTGTCCAATTCACCCTTGTTCCACTCAGTAAAGATTTCAGCCATGTCTTCTGCAGAAAGGCCTAGCAAGTGTTGCATCAAGTCATAGCTTTCTGCGATCAATTGCATATCACCATACTCGATACCGTTGTGAACCATTTTCACATAGTGACCAGCTCCATCAGGACCGATGTAAGTCACACATGGTTTGCCATCTTCTGGTGCTTTAGCTGAGATTTCTTCAAGAACATCCGCAACCAATTCATAGGCTTCTTTTTGTCCACCAGGCATGATAGAAGGACCTTCAAGGGCACCTTTTTCACCACCAGAAACCCCAGTACCGATAAAGTTGATACCTGAGTTTGCCAATTCTTCATTACGACGGATGGTATCTTTGTAGAAAGTATTTCCACCGTCAATCAAGATATCACCCTTGTCAAGGTGTGGAAGAAGGGCTTGAATTGTAGCATCTGTACCAGGTCCTGCTTGAACCATCAACATGATACGACGAGGTTTTTCGATTGAGTTTACAAAACTTTCAACGTCATAGCTTGGCACAAAGTTCTTTTCAGGATGGCAAGCAATTACATCTTCCGTTTTTTCTTTACTACGGTTGTAAATAGCAACTGTGTAACCACGAGATTCAATATTAAGGGCAAGGTTACGACCCATTACGGCCATACCTACGACACCAAAGTTAGCTTTTGTCATTTGACACTCCTCTTGTTTGATTTGTTTTATTTTATCATTTTTACTTTTGAAAAGAAAGAATTTTGTAACGACTGCTTAGTAGTCCAAGTCATCCGCATGACCAGCGCCATTTCCGACAAAGTAGCCTGTCTTACAGTTAAGGGTAAAGAGATAGGTTCCATCTGGCTTGTAGAGATTATAATAACCATTGCCGTTAACGATATTGACACGTTCAAGGATATATTGGTCTCCAGTGATATAGCCACGTGAACGTGAAGTCGCTAGAATTTGTTCCAAGACACCATCCGCGAAATCCCAGGCAGAGTTGTTACTATCATCAATAGCAGACTGATTATAGGCAACACGACTAGCACTTCTTTGAACAGCAACCCCTGCACTTGATACGCCCATATTGACTTCGCTACGAGAACTTCTAGTCTCATTTGAGGCAGCATTTGAACTACTTGGGCTTGTCTCACTGGTCGTATTTGAGCTTGTTTGACTAGAGCTTGAGCTACTAGTTTGACTTGAACTTGAGCTAGAATTACTTGTTTGCTGGCTCTTACCAAGGCTGATAGCCTTATCTAGCACTTTATCAAGCTCCGTATTTCCAGTTTTAATATCTGTAAATTTAGCATCCGATTTGGCTTTAGCATTGGTATCCAAAACACCATCCACAATAGCTGGTTTTTCAAATTGTGCATTGACATCTTGAATAGCCTTGATTTGCGTTGCTAGACTATCATACTTCGATTTGGCAAGCGTGTGTTCACGACTCCCTTCCAGCTTATCAAGTAAGGTCTTGAGTTGACTTAGTTTATCAAACTGGCTATTTTTCAAAGCCGTTTTATTGCTGTCTGTGTAGAAGGCGTCATAAAGTGTATTAAAATCATCCACATCCGATTGATTGGCTGTAGTTGATTGAGAAGTTTGGATTTCCTGTGTTGAGCGATTCACTTGACGGTAAACATAATAAGCACTGACACAGATAATCACTGATACAAGCGCTAAGACAGTCAAAATAAAACCTTTTTTGCTTTTCTTTTCTGAGTCTTCTTGATCCAGACGAGAAAGGTTTTGCTCCTCTTCCACTTCCTCAGTCATTTCTGTTGGATTTTCATCCTCTAGCAATAGAGGATCCAAGCCTTGCTCCTCATCATCCAGAGGCAAGGGTGGTAAGATGTCTTCAGAAGATGGAACTTCCTCCGAAGAAGCTTCTGACTCTTCTACAGCCTCACGCATCTCTTGAATTAAATCATCCAGACTCTGAGTTTCGACTAACTCCTCTTTTTTGTATTGACGAGTCGCAAACTTATCCGCCTCAATTTCATCTCTGTGTTGCTTGACATACTTGTCCAAAATGGAATCCTCAGGCAAGACTCCTGCTTCCACTTCTTCATTTTTACGAATCGCTTGACCAACTGTTAGCTCTTTTGCTTCATCAAAATCAAATTGCGGTTCTTGACCTTCTTTTTTATGACGATTTCGTCTTTTCTTACTCATGAGTATCCCTTTCTATTTTACCTCTTGGCGTTTAACACGCTGACCAAAATATTGATACAGATCCACTTTCAAGGTTCCGTTGTATAACTTACGCTTCTTATCTGCTTGGCTACCATACTTGCTTTCAAAAGCTTCATCACTAGTCAGGATAAATTTGCTCCAAGTTTTCAGTGGTGCAAATACTTGACCCATTTCAGCATAGAGCTTGGTCACCCCTGCATCATCTGATAAACGCTCCCCGTAAGGCGGATTGGAAATAATCACACCATTGATTTTATCGGAACGCAAATCCTGCACGCGCATCTGCTTAAAAGTAATGTCTCCTGCAACACCAGCTGCCTGGGCATTGGCCTTAGCAATTTCCACCATACGTGCATCAATATCACAGCCCATAATATCCAGTTCCAGCTCACGGTCTACTTTTTTAGCCGCTTCTGTACGCACTTCCTGAATCAAGCGATCGCTGACCCAATTCCATTCCTCAAAAGCAAAGGAGCGACGAAGACCAGGCGCCATCTTTCTGGCAATCATGACCGCCTCGATACAGAAAGTCCCCGAACCACAGGTCGGATCAATCAAAGGCTTGTCTGGATACCAGTTAGAAAGTTGTAAAATGGCTGCCGCCATGTTTTCCTTGATAGGGGCTCCCCCTTTTTCGGTACGATAACCACGTTTAAAGAGGCTAGACCCTGTCGTATCAATCATGACAGTTACCACATCTTTGAGAATAGAGACCTCAATCTTAAACTCTGGGCCATTCTCCATCAGAGGAACACCTTCTGGGCGAGCATAGTGTTTCTGCAATTTCTTGACAACAGCTTTCTTAGAAATAGCCTGTACACTGGGCTCATTGTGAAGTTTAGATTTAACACATTTGGCCTTGGAAATCGGGAACCGAGCTCCAAGTGGTAAATAATTTTCCCAATCTAAAGCGAAAACTCCCTGAAACAGTTCCTCAAAAGTATTAGCTGGGAAAGTTCCTACGATAATTTTGATACGATCTGCTGCCCGAAGCCAAAGGTTGGTTTCGATAATAGCTCTCACGTCTCCTTGAAAACGAACACGTCCATTTTCAACCTGACAATCGTAGCCCAGCTCTCGTACTTCTCGTCCTACAACAGCTTCAAGCCCTGCTGCTACAGTTGCAATTAAATTAAATTCTTTTTTCATGTTACAGTCTTGCAAGACCTTTCTATATGTCCACTTTAAAAAATGAGGTTGAGAAAATTTCTCAGCCCCAACCTATATGCAATTTTCTATAAGCCATGTTTTGTTCCAGAAGTGACTAGGACCACTTCCTTCGATAATCATCTGTCTACCACTAACAGCTTACAGCTGATAGCAGTCAGAATACTACGTTCGTTTCCGCGTACTCCATGCCCCGACCAAAATTTGGGTTGCTAGCTTGAGGGGTTTACCGCGTTCCACTCTCTCCGTTTCCAGAAAGACTCCGTCACTGTGGCACTTTCAAGCCTACTCTGGCCTATCCAAGGACTTAGCCATTTCAACTGCCGTAACGATTTCTCGTCCCTAGGCTTATGGTTTCGCCTAGCACAAACACTACAGGCATCACAGCCTGTGCTAGCATGGACTTTCCTCATGAGAAGCAATTCTCCTCACGCGATTATCCAAAAATTGCATGTAACAAGACCTGAATTACAAATCAGTATTGTCTAAAATTTGTTTACCGAATACTTCTTTTTCAAGACGATTCAAGCGTTTCAAAATATCAAAATTCGTCATAGAAGATGAAGCTGCCACATCAATTGGATCTGGGTGACTAGGACTTGGAGCCGAACTCACTTGCGGTTTACGAGTTAATTCTTCCTTCAAATCCGCAATCTCCTGACGAAGTGACTTGACCAAGGCAGCATAGGTTTCATAGTCCTTGATGACATCGTCTAAAAACTCATCAACTTCTACCTTGCTATACCCACGAACTTCACGTCCAAACTCTTGTTCAAAAATATCTTTTGCTGAAAAAATAATACTTGCCATGTCTCTCTCCATTCTCGCTTGCTAGTATTATTATATAAAAAAAGGCAAACAAAAATCAAGGTCAAAGCTTCAATTTTCGGAAAAATTTTCAGCAAGTTCATTTAATTGATCAAATGTTAATCTCTTTATAAAATAGTCCTCTTGATTTTTCATCTTTTGGTAAAAATAAGCTAATTTCGTTTCATTTTCTTCATCATAAAAAAGATAGGAACTAGTCGTATTTTCCAGTAAAAACTGCTGGTAATCTCTTAACTGCCCCTTGTGCTCATAGCGAGGATAAGCATATTTGACAAAGTCTACCTGCTTAAAACGACTCAGTTTCATCTGATTGCCTTCATTCCAATTTTCCCCATGGGTTTCAAAAGCAAAAATGGTCGCCAACTGGAAACCGTACTCGGTTTTCATCTCCTGAGCAACCTCTAAAACCCAATATTCAAAACCCAAACTTCCTGTAAACACAAGCCAAGACACCCCATCTGCTGCCATAGCCTCTAAATCTTTACGTATTGCTTTTTTTATCAATTTAAGACGAGGATCCTTATCAGAAAACAAACCCAAATCAAAAGCAGAATAGCCTAAAACCAAAGCTGTAGCCATTTTTAACCCTTTCTGTGCAAATTTATGGTATAATAGAGTGATGTTATTGTACCAATAAGGAGAATTATGGTCAACTATCCACATAAACTTTCATCACAAAAAAGACAAACATCTCTTTCTCAACCCAAAAATTTCGCAAATCGAGGAATGTCTTTTGAAAAGATGATCAATGCTACCAACGACTACTATTTGTCTCAGGGCTTGGCTGTTATACACAAGAAACCAACCCCTATTCAAATCGTACGAGTGGACTATCCACAACGAAGTCGTGCCAAGATTGTTGAAGCCTATTTTCGACAAGCTTCAACGACGGACTATTCTGGCGTTTATAATGGATATTACATCGACTTTGAAGCCAAGGAAACAAAACAAAAACGTGCGATTCCGATGAAAAATTTTCATCCACATCAGATTCAGCATATGGAACAAGTCCTTGCCCAACAAGGAATCTGCTTTGTCCTTCTTCACTTTTCTTCTCAGCAAGAAACCTACTTATTGCCGGCATTCGATTTGATTCGCTTCTATCATCAAGATAAGGGACAAAAATCAATGCCACTTGGATATATTCGAGAATATGGATATGAAATCAAGGCTGGTGCCTTCCCTCAAATTCCTTATCTCAATGTTATCAAAGAACATTTATTAGGTGGTAAAACAAGATGAACAAACCAACGATTCTGCGCCTAATCAAGTATCTGAGCATTAGCTTCTTAAGCTTGGTTATCGCAGCCATTGTCTTAGGCGGAGGAGTTTTTTTCTACTACGTTAGCAAGGCTCCTAGCCTATCCGAGAGTAAACTAGTTGCAACAACCTCTAGTAAAATCTACGACAATAAAAATCAACTCATTGCTGACTTGGGTTCTGAACGCCGCGTCAATGCCCAAGCTAATGATATTCCCACAGATTTGGTTAAGGCAATCGTTTCTATCGAAGACCATCGCTTCTTCGACCACAGGGGGATTGATACCATCCGTATCCTGGGAGCTTTCTTGCGCAATCTGCAAAGCAATTCCCTCCAAGGTGGATCAACTCTCACCCAACAGTTGATTAAGTTGACTTACTTTTCAACTTCGACTTCCGACCAGACTATTTCTCGTAAGGCTCAGGAAGCTTGGTTAGCGATTCAGTTAGAACAAAAAGCAACCAAACAGGAAATCTTGACCTACTATATAAATAAGGTCTACATGTCTAATGGCAACTATGGAATGCAGACAGCAGCTCAAAACTACTATGGTAAAGATCTCAATAATTTAAGTTTACCTCAGTTAGCCTTGCTGGCTGGAATGCCTCAGGCACCAAACCAATATGACCCCTATTCACATCCAGAAGCAGCTCAAGACCGCCGAAACTTGGTCTTATCTGAAATGAAAAATCAAGGCTACATCTCTGCTGAACAGTATGAGAAGGCTATCAATACTCCTATTACTGATGGACTCCAAAGTTTGAAATCAGTCAATAGCTACCCAGTATATATGGACAATTATCTCAAAGAGGTTATCGACCAAGTAGAACAAGAAACTGGCTATAACCTTCTAACTACTGGGATGGATGTCTACACAAATGTAGACCAAGAGGCTCAAAAACGTCTGTGGGATATCTACAACTCCGATCAATACGTCTCTTACCCTGACGATGATTTGCAAGTCGCATCTACGGTCGTAGATGTTTCAAATGGTAAAGTCATTGCCCAACTTGGAGCTCGTCACCAAGCAAGTAACGTTTCATTTGGCACCAACCAAGCCGTTGAAACCAATCGTGACTGGGGTTCTTCTATGAAACCAATCACTGACTATGCTCCCGCTTTAGAATATGGAGTCTATGACTCTACTGCGTCTATTGTACATGATGTTCCTTATAACTATCCTGGAACTGATACTCCACTCTACAACTGGGATCATGTCTACTTTGGAAACATTACAATCCAGTATGCTCTTCAACAATCACGAAATGTCACAGCCGTTGAGACTTTGAATAAGGTCGGTCTAGATAGAGCTAAAACCTTTCTTAATGGTCTTGGTATCGACTATCCAAGTATGCATTACGCAAACGCCATTTCAAGTAACACAACTGAATCCAACAAACAGTACGGTGCAAGTAGTGAAAAAATGGCTGCTGCTTATGCCGCCTTTGCTAATGGTGGTATTTACCACAAACCAATGTATATCAATAAAATCGTCTTCAGTGATGGTAGTGAAAAAGAATTTTCTGATGCTGGTACACGAGCTATGAAAGAAACTACTGCCTATATGATGACCGAAATGATGAAAACTGTTTTAGCTTACGGAACCGGACGGGGTGCTTACCTACCATGGCTTCCACAAGCAGGTAAGACAGGTACTTCTAACTATACTGATGACGAAATTGAAAAGTATATCAAGAACACTGGCTACGTAGCTCCAGATGAAATGTTTGTAGGTTATACTCGTAAGTATTCTATGGCTGTATGGACTGGTTACTCAAATCGTTTAACTCCAATCGTTGGAGATGGTTTCCTAGTTGCTGCTAAGGTTTATCGCTCAATGATATCGTATCTATCAGAAGATGACCAACCTGGAGATTGGACGATGCCTGAGGGCTTATATAGGAGTGGAGAATATGTCTTCCAGAACAACGCAAAGAACACATGGAATAATTCAGCAACACAACAAACACAAACGGTAGAAACTCCAAGCACAACAGCTGAAAGTTCAACTACACAGGCAAGTACGACGGTTGGTCAACAACCCAATAATACTCCAGCAACTGATCCTAACCAAGGACAAGCTGGTCAAGCTGGTCAAGCTAGTCAACCGACACAACCAGTACAACCAACGCCACAAAATCCACAAGTTCAACAACCACAACAGTGAGATGAAAGAAAATCCTGAGAATAAAAACTCAGGATTTTTTCTACAAAAAAATTAGCTTCATCATCTTTGAAAGTGAAGAGAGGTTTCAACTCATTTTCAATAAACCAAAAGAAGTTAGCTTACAACTAACTTCTTTTTATCTTATTTCACATGTTTTGCGAGTTCTTCTTGCGCTTTTTTATTTGATTCTGCTTTTTCTTTCATCCATTTTTCTTGAGCTTTTTGGTATTCATCTGCAGTAACTGCCTTGTCTTGAAGTTCAAGGTATTTATACAAGACTGGGTCACTTGTACCTTTATTTCCTGACAATGCAAATGGTATTGTAAATGGTACCATCTTAGACAAGATTGGACGACCAGTTTTAGAAGTTGTTGGGATGATCAAGGCACTATCTGTCAACCAAGCTTGGGCTGCAGCGTATTTATCATATCGTTTAGCAACATCTATAGTCTCATCACCAGCCTCAGTAACCAATTTTTCGTAGTCATATAGACCTACTTTTTTCGCAGCTACATTATCTTCCCCTGAGTCAAATCCTAAATATGTTTTAGTACTTTCTCCTACAGAAGGTTTGATAATATCAAGGTAGGTTGATGGATCGGCAAAGTCTGGACCCCAACCGACATTATCTGATAAATCCCAGTCTTCGCCAGCAGCATTTTCAGCAAATAAAGTTACATTAAGCAATTCATCTTTTTGCAATTGTTGGATATCAATAACGACATTATCAGTTCCTAAAGTTGCTTCCAAGGATTGTTTCATAGATTGGACACGTTGAACTTTTGTCGTTGCTGTCTGGTCAACTGGCATATCCAAATGAATTGGGAAAGTCACGCCTTCTGCTTGTAAAGCTGATTTAGCTTTGGCAAATTCAGCCTTGGCTTTTTCTGGATTGTAAAGACCATCTTGTGAATCGGCTAGATTAACATCCTTCCACTCATCCCCATAAGTTACTAATTTTTCTTTGACTATATCGCCAAAGTTTTTACCGTCTGCTTGAACAAATGTTGGTGGTACAAAGAGATTACGCAAGATTTTGCTTGCACCAGTTTCTCCATTCAGCTGAGAGGCATAGGCTGTACGGTCAAATCCGAAAGCAATAGCCTGACGGAAATCCTTGTTTAAGAGAGCCTTTTTAGTAGATGTCTTTTGTTCTTCGCTAGTCTTAGATGTGTGCTTATAAGATTGACGGTCAATATTTGTCCCTACTAGATAAGTCGTAGAGTCTTGTTGCGTATAGACGATATTGTCTTTCATACTCTTCTCGAGCTCTGCGAAACTTGCACTTGTTGGATAGAGACGAGCTGCTGTAAGGCTACCATCTTTAAAGTTTTCTGCTGGTTTGCTAGTATCTTGCCCATCCCAGAATGACAATTTGACCTTGTCAATATGCACATTGTCTTTATCCCAGTAGTTCGGATTTTTCGCAAATTCAACAGAGGATTTGGTTACAATGGATTTCAACAAATAAGGGCCGTTATACAAGAGACTACTTGGATCCGTCGCTTTGGCAAAATCATCCCCTTTTGAGTTCAAAAACTCTTCATTAACTGGTGCCAAAACACCCATTGTTGTTTTAGAATTCCAAAAACTTTCAGGTTTGTTTAAAGTGTATTGGATTGTTTGGTCGTCAAGGGCTTTAATCCCGACTTGAGTGAAGTCTGTGATTTCACCTTTGGCATAGGCATCCAGACCTTTGATTGAATCCTGTACCAAGTAAAGGGCTTCTGCTTTCTTATCTGTTGCATATTTAAGTCCTGTTACAAAGTCCTGAGCCTTAACAGGAGCGTACTCTTCTCCCTCAGATGTATACCACTTGGCATCCTGACGAATCTTATAAGTATAAGTCAAGCCATCCTTAGAGACCGACCAGTCTTCTGCCAATGAAGGAACAAGGTTCCCGTATTTATCATTTTCAAGCAATCCATCAATCACATTACTAGTAATCTCAGAAGTTGCTGCCTTACCAGTTGTCAAATAGTTGAGATTATCCGGATGTGTCTCGTAGGTAAATGCAAAGGTTTTTTCACCTTGAGCGCCTGAACCCCCAGAACAAGCAGCCAAAACACCAGCTGCTAATAAGGTTACTCCCGCAAGAGCCAATACTTTTCTTGTTTTCATAGTATTCTCCTTTGTTTTTTTATTCATTATAGACTCTTTTTCAAGTCCTGTCAATAGAATTTTCAGAATTTTAAGAGTTATTTGTTATATTTGATATATTCTGAAAAATAAAATTGTTCATTTATGCCAAAAAAGCCAACAGAGATTCTCTTCTGATAAGCAGAAAAGAATCTTGTTGACCTTACTTCTAAAAATCTTAAGTAGCAAAGATTCTAAAATGACAGAAACCTTGCATTATTGTCCCAACTCTTCCTCGACCACTTCCAAAGCCCGTTCGATGACCACATGCATGTCGTAGTATTTATAATCTGCTAAACGACCACAAAAAATGACCTTATCATTCTGTGCTGCCTCTTCTTGATATTTAGCAAACAGGGCATTGTTTCTCTCATCATTGATTGGATAATAAGGCTCATCACCACGTTTCCAATCAGCTGGGTATTCACGAGTAATAACCGTTTTGTCCTGAGTACCATACTCAAAGTGTTTATGCTCAATAATACGAGTATAAGGGATTTCTCGTTCTGTATAGTTGACAACAGCATTTCCTTGATAGTTTTCTTCATCAAGAACTTCATGCTCAAAACGAAGACTACGGTATTCTAACTCACCATGTTTATAATCAAAGTATTGGTCAATCATCCCTGTAAAGACAACCTTTTCAGCAGAAGCTTCTAATTCCTGACGATTGGCAAAAAAATCAAGACCAAGTTCTACTTCCACATCCTTGAGCATATTTTCGATA
Source organism: Streptococcus sp. k-628 (assembly GCF_013277475.1). Lineage (NCBI taxonomy): Bacteria > Bacillati > Bacillota > Bacilli > Lactobacillales > Streptococcaceae > Streptococcus > Streptococcus sp. k-628. The sequence goes on along the minus strand of NZ_VMMZ01000031.1, from coordinate 9,261 downwards.
ATGACATTATAGCCACCGATTGGAATTCCTTGGTAACGGTCATTAAAGTAGTTATTATCAAAAGTCAAACGAACTGGTAGACGTTTAATAATAAAGGGTGGAAGGTCAGTCGCAGAACGTCCCCATTGCTTTTCAGTATATCCTTTAATCAACTTTTCATAAATATCTGGACCGATCAACTTGATAGCCTGCTCTTCCAAGTTTTTAGGTTCAACAGCCTTCATATGTGCCGTTTGCTCAGCAATCTTATCTTTGACCTCTTGAGGAGTTTTTGTACCCCACATAGCATAGAAAGTATTCATATTGAAAGGTAGATTATAAAGGCTACCCTTGTAATTAGCTACAGGCGAGTTGATGTAGTTGTTAAATTCAGCAAATTGATTCACATAATCCCAAACTTTTTTATTAGAAGTATGGAAGATATGAGCACCGTATTTATGAACATTAACCCCTTCTACATTCTCACAGTAGATATTTCCACCAATGTGGTCACGTTTATCAATAACTTTTACTTTTTTCCCACGCTTGGTTGCTTCATAAGCAAAAATTGCTCCCGACAAACCAGCACCAACGATTAGATAGTCGTACATAGTCTCTCCCTTATCATTTATCTTTACATCTCCTTAATTATAGTAAAAGAGAGAATCTTATACTCTTCGAAAATCTCTTCAAACCACGTCAGCGTCCATCTGCAACCTCAAAACAGTATTTTGAGCTGACTTCGTCAGTTCTATCTACCACCTCAAAGCTGTACTTTGAGCTAACTTCCCATTTACTCTTTGATTTTTATTAAGTATTCGTTTCAATCTATTTTAGCACAAAACAAATCATTTCTCAGTTTTCAATAGCCGAGTGATTTAAAAAGACAAGCACCAAAACTGATGTTTGTCTTTATGATTCTCCTTAAAAAGCTATTTCTCATTATTTAACATGATTTTCTGCTTCTTTTTGAGCTTTCTCGATTGCTTTTTTGCTTTCTTGCTCCCATTTGGTCTTAGCTTCTTCAAACTGTTTGGTTGTCACAGTATCTTTTTGAAGTTTCATGTACTTGTAGTTATTGCCATCACCCTTGATACCAACCAATGAATAGCCTCTTGTAAATGGCGTTACTTTGGTTACAGATGCTGTTCCACCACTTGACATAGCTGACATAATCAGAGAATTGTCAATCATCCAAGCTTGAGCTTCAGCATACTTTTCATAACGCTTCGCTACATCTTTATTTTCACTATCTGCATCTTTGAGCATCTTGGTATAAGTATCAAGCCCCAAGCTAGCAATCTTAGCTTTATCTTCTTGAGCATCTAAACCAAAAATCTTGAGGTAGAACCCATCCTCTGCATTGAAAGGATTGAGATAAGTTGATGGATCCTGATAGTCACCTACCCAACCATCAAAATTCAAATCATAGTCACGATCAGCTGGTGTTGGTGCCAAGAAGGCTACGTTATTAAAATCATCTGTTGACAGTTGCTGAACATCAATAACAAGATTGTCAGCACCTAAAACTGATTCAAGAGTCTGTTTAACAGAGTTCATACCTGTCACAGCATTTTTATTCGTCTGATCAACTGCCACATCCAAATGAATAGGGAAGGTCACACCTTGACTTGCCAATTCTTTTTTAGCTTCCGCAAATTTTGCTTGGGCTTTTTCTTTGTTGAAATAGGCATCCTGAGCATCTGCCAAGTTAATACCTGACCATTCTGTGCCATAGTTGACCAATTTAGAAGCGACTACTTCTCCAAAGGTCTTGTCTCCAACTTGAACAAATGTAGGAGGCACTAGGGTATTACGAAGGGTCTTGTTAGCCGCTTCTTCCCCATTTGACTGAGCAGAATAGGCTGTGCGGTCCAAGGCAAAGTTCACCGCTTGGCGGAAGTTTTTGTTCAAGACAGCTGTCTCAGTTGACTTCTTCTTTTCATCTGTCGTTTTAGACGTATGGTTGTAAGCCTTACGGTTGACGTTGAAATTGAAATACCAAGAAGTCTTGTCCTGCAAACTGTAAATGATATTATTCTTATATTTCTCCTTTGTCTTAGCAAAGTTTGAACTATTTGGATAAACACCAGCGATAGAATAGGCTCCACTTTCAAAATTACGGATAGTCAATTCTTGGTCTGAGCCGTCAAAATAAGCCAATTTCACGCGCTCAATCGATACTTTGTCATGATCATAGTAATGCGGATTTTTCACATACTCGATCGATGATTTTGATGTGAAATCTTTTAACAAATAAGGTCCGCTATAGAGAATACTATTTGGAGACAGGGTACCAAAATCTTTCCCTTTTGAGTTTAAAAACTCTTCGTTTACTGGGAAAAGAATACTATTGGTTGTTTTTGAGTTCCAGTAAGGTTCTGGGCGTGCCAAAGTATACTCAATAGTCTGGTCGTCGATGGCCTTCACCCCAACCTTAGAAAAGTCAGAATCCGCTCCTGTAATATAATCATTCAAGCCCTTGATCGAGTTTTGAATCAAGTCAATGGCCTGAGATTTATTATCCACTGCGTACTTTATCCCTGTCACAAAATCCTGTGCCTTGACTGGAGCGTACTCTTCACCGTCAGCCGTGAACCATTTGGCATCTTTTCTCAGTTTATAAGTATAAGTCAGACCGTCGCTTGAAACAGACCAGTCTTCTGCCAAAGACGGAACTAGGTTCCCATGATTGTCATTTTCAAGCAAACCATCAACTAGGTTAGTAATAATAGCTGTATTATCAGCGTAATAGTCTAATAGGTAGTTAAAAGTAGTTGGATTTCCACTAAAGGTTGATGAGTAAGTTTTTGTATCTGAACCTGATTGTCCGCAAGCAGCTAAAAACAAGGCAGCCGCAAAAGTCAGACCTGCACTAAGGATACGCTTTTTTGTCTTCATCTTCTTTCTCCTTTATGTTAGTTTTTATAACATAAGATTATTTTACCAAAATAGTGGGAATTTGTAAAGTTAATTGAATTTCTAGAATGAAAGTTTATAAACTTTAGTCATAAAAAAACAAAGGATTTCTGTCTTTCATACAGTTCTCCCTTGTTTTTATACGATTTATCATTTAAATATCAATGAATTAACTGATAACCTAACGAAAGTAAGATTCTCATTCACATTATTTTATGTGCTTTTCTAAATCCTTTTGATACTGAGCATTCGATTCCAGTTTTTCCTTTTGCCACTTTTTGAAGGCCGCATCATACTCTTTAGTTGTCACAATATCATTTTGAAGTTCCATTCCTTTAAAAATAAATGGATCCCCCTTAATACCGACCTGTGAATAAGCTTTGGTAAATGGAACAGTACGACTAACCATAGGAGAGCCCCCTGAAGAAGCAACTGGAATAAGAAGTGAACTATCAGTAACCCAAGCCTGTGCTTTGGCATACTTTTCGTATCGTTTATCAAGATTACTTGTCTCAGAAGCCGCATCATCCAAGAGCTTCTTGTATTCATCCAAGCCAACTTTCGCCACAACTTCAGGATCCTTGCCCTTTGTTATACCTAGATGTTTCAAGGCAGAACCCTTCTTAGCATCTAAAATATTGAGATAGGTTGCTGGATCTTGGTAATCTGGTCCCCAACCTGTTCCGTTCAAATCATAATCTTTTTGGGTTGGAACTTTAGCTTGAGAAGTAATACTTTCCTTCTCATTATCTGTCATTTGAAGAACATCTATAATGACATTCTCCGTTCCAAGCGTTTCTTCAATTGATTGTTTTAGCGAATTGGTTTGTTGAACCGCAACTACATCTGTCTGTTCTACTGGCACATCCAGATGAATCGGGAAACTCACTCCCTTAGCTTGCAATTCTGACTTCGCTTTTTCAAATGCAGACTTGGCCTTTGTTGGATTGTAAATTGTATCCTTACCATCTGTGAGAGTCACATCTTTCCACTGTTCTCCATATTTCAGTAGTTCATCCTGAGCCAGCTGTCCGAAGGTCTTCCCAGCTACTTGAACGTAATTATCTGGCACTAGACTATTACGAATAATCTTATCTGCACCCTCTTCACCGTTTAATTGGGCCGTATAGGCGTGGCGATTAAATGCAAAATTAAGAGCCTGACGGAAGTTCTTATTGAGAAGAGCTTCTTTTGTTGATGTTTTTTGTGACTCATCTGTTTTAGCTGTTTTATTGTAAGACTGGCGGTTTACGTTCACAGTGAGGTAGTAGCTTGTTGCCTCTTGTGGACTATAGACAATCTTATCTCCGTACTCTTTCTTAGTTGACTCAAAGTTTGAGCTTGCTGGAAAAAGACGTGCAGTGGTATAGGCACCTTGTGTAAAGCTACGAATTAAAGATTCTTGATCTGAACCATCATAGAATGTCAATTTAACATTATCAATTTTGACATTGTCCTTATCCCAATAGTTAGGATTTTTTTCATATTCAATCACAGATTTAGAAATCAAAGATTTCAAAAAATATGGGCCATTGTAAAGAATACTTGATGGAGTTGGCGCTCCGTAATCCTTGCCTGTTGCATTCAAAAATTCTTCATTTACAGGAAGCATGGTTGCTGTGGTTATTTTAGAGTTCCAAAAACTTTCCGGTTGATTAAGGGTATATTCTACCGTATAATCATCAAGAGCCTTCACACCTACAGTTGAGAAGTCGTTTGTCTCACCACTAACATAAGCCTCTAATCCTTTGATGGATTTCTCAACCAAAGAAAGACCATCAGACTTTCCATCTGCTGCATGTTTCAGACCTGTAACAAAATCCTGAGCTTTAACTTCCGCATACTCTTCTCCTTCTGAAGTATACCACTTCACACCTTTACGTAGTTTGTAGGTATAAGTCAAGCCATCTTTAGAAACTGACCAATCCTCTGCTAGAGAAGGAATGAGATTCCCATATTTATCATTCTCTAAAAGACCGTCGACGACATTACCTATTACGTCAGAAGTTGAACTTTTACTTGTAAGGCTATAATCCAAGGATGATGGATCAACTGCATAAACATAAGAAAATGTTTTGGGAGCATCTGCATTCTTTTCACTTTTCCCACAAGCTGTTAAAAGAATGGCTGTGCTCAAGGTCACTCCTGCTCCTATGAGCCACTTTTTCGATTGCATAAATAATCTCCTTCAAAATAGTATTTTCACTATTATACCCTATTTTTTTATAAATGCAAGAGTTCTTATGGAATTTGTTAGAAAATTCTAACAAATGTTTTTAAAAGAGTTTTTACACAACTTTTAGCAAAAAGAGGCTGGGAAAAAGTCTTTAAAACAAAAAACGCATAATATCAAGTCAGTACAATGAAAACCTTGGTACTATGCGTTTTATTGTGGGAAGATTTACTTCATTTTCTCCTGAAGTCGAGTTTTTGCCCAATCTCTCTCATTTTAGTCAGTCAATTCCACACAGAAAGCATCCCATGGAGCTAAGGTTTGTTTTTCAAAGGCTTCCTGAGCCGTGGTGTTTTCAATCAAAACAGATTTGACGTTTCCTTCTACGGTCAAGTCTTGCTCTTCATTGGATAAGTTAGCCACAACTAGGAAACGACGGTCGCCATCTTTACGGATATAGGCGAAGACCTTGTCAGTTGTTTCCAAGAGTTCAAAGTCAGCTCGAATCAGCCAGCTGTTTTCCTTACGAATTTGGACCAACTTCTGATAAGTATAAAAAATAGAATCTGTATTTCCTAGCGCTTCTTGAACGTTGATTGCTTGATAGTTTGGATTGACTGCTAACCAAGGTTGACCTGTTGAGAAACCAGCGTTTTTGCTTTCGTCCCATTGCATTGGGGTACGGGCATTATCACGTCCAATGACACGGATACTATCCATGATCTCTTCCATCGGAACGCCTTTTTCAAGAGCTTCACGCGCATAATTGAGGGACTCAATATCTTCTACTTGATCCAGTGTTTCAAACGGATAGTTGGTCATGCCAATTTCCTCACCTTGGTAGATATAAGGAGTCCCTCTCATGAGATGAAGCAAGATGGCAAAGGCTTTGGCAGATTTTTCGCGGTATTCTTGGTCATTTCCCCAGATTGAGACGATACGAGGGAGGTCATGATTGTTCCAAAAGAGCGAATTCCAGCCGTCCTCAACTCCTAACTCTGTCTGCCATTTGTTGAAAATCTCTTTTAACTTAGCTATATTCAGCTCTTTTTGATAATGCCATTTAGGTTGCCCTTCCTGATACTGAAGACCGATGTGTTCGAACTGGAAGACCATAGACAATTCTTGCCCCTTTGGATCAGAGTAGAGCTTGGCAATCTCTGGAGTTGCTCCCCAGGTCTCCCCTACTGTCAAGAGATTCTTATCGCCAAAGGTAGCTTGGTTCATCTCCTTGAGATAAGGATGGAGCATTGGTCCATTATTGACTACCTTCTCATCAGGAATTTTGCCAATCATGTCAATAACATCCATACGGAAACCGCCAATGCCTTTATCAATCCAAAAGTTCATCATCTCATAAATTTTATGGCGAAGTTTTTCATTCTCCCAGTTGAGATCAGGCTGTTTCTTACTGAAAAAGTGAAGATAGTATTGACCCGACTTTTCATCGTATTCCCAAGCAGATCCACTAAAGATAGACTCCAAATCATTGGGTTCATCACGCCAGATATAGTAGTCTCGCTCAGGGCTATCAGAATTTTCACAGGCCTCGACAAACCAAGCATGTTCATCTGAGGTATGATTGACCACCAAGTCCATGATGATACGGATATCACGTTTCTTAGCTTCCACAATCAGTTGGTCCATATCCTCCATGGTTCCGAAAATAGCTGCAATCGCTTGATAATCAGCAATATCATAGCCATTATCATCCATAGGACTGTCATAAACAGGAGAAAGCCAAATCGCTGTGATTCCTAACTTGGCTAGATAGTCTAACTTACTGGTAATTCCTGGCAAATCGCCAATTCCATCTCCGTTGCTATCCATAAAGCTCTTAGGATAGATTTGATAGACTACGGCATTGTGCCACCATTTTTCTTGCATCTTCTTACCTCATTATTTTAATAATCTGTAGTCTATGATAGCGCTTTTTAAAATTTTATGCAAGCGTTTGCCTAATCTTTTTGATTCCTTTTTTAACTCCGCAGTTTCCTAACTTCCAATTTTTTATTATAATAGAGGTCAGAGGTAAAAAAATGAAAAAACAAGCTTTTAGTTCTGAACAATATTTGAATCTACAGCGCGACCACATTTTGGAGCGCATTAACCAATTTGACGGCAAGCTCTACTTAGAGTTTGGTGGCAAAATGTTAGAAGATTTCCACGCTGCTCGTGTCCTTCCTGGTTATGAGCCTGACAATAAAATCAAGCTCTTACAAGAATTGAAAGAGCAGGTTGAGGTTGTGATTGCTATTAATGCTAGCAATATCGAGCATTCCAAAGCACGTGGTGACTTGGGCATTTCTTATGACCAAGAAGTTCTTCGCTTGATTGATAAATTCAATGAATTAGGGATTTTTGTTGGTTCCGTTGTCATCACACAGTACGCTGGCCAACCAGCTGCAGATGCCTTCCGAAATCAACTTGAAAAAAACGGAATTGATTCTTATCTTCATTATCCAATCAAAGGATATCCGACAGATATGGATCACATCATTTCACCAGAAGGTATGGGGAAAAACGACTACATCAAAACCAGTCGCAACTTGATTGTCGTAACCGCTCCTGGACCTGGTTCTGGAAAATTGGCAACATGTATGTCCAATATGTACCACGACCAAATCAATGGTATCAAGTCTGGCTACGCTAAGTTTGAAACCTTCCCAGTTTGGAATCTTCCCCTTCATCACCCAGTCAATTTAGCCTACGAGGCTGCCACAGCTGACCTTGATGATGTCAACATGATTGACCCCTTCCATCTCCAAACCTACGGAGAAACCACTGTCAACTACAACCGTGATATCGAAATCTTCCCAGTACTCAAGCGCATGTTAGAACGTATCCTTGGTAAATCTCCATACGCTTCTCCGACAGATATGGGGGTCAACATGGTTGGTTTCGCTATTACAGATAATGAGGCCGCTATCGAAGCCTCTAAACAAGAAATTATCCGTCGCTACTATCAGACTGTTCTTGATTTCAAAGCCGAAAAAGTTGGCGAATCTGCTGTCAAGAAAATTGAGTTGCTTATGAACGACCTAGGTATCACACCTGCAGACCGCAAGGTTGCTGTCGTTGCCCGTCAAAAAGCAGAAGAAACTGGCGGACCAGCCCTAGCCCTTGAATTGCCTAGCGGGGAAATTGTCACTGGTAAGAACTCAGAACTCTTTGGTCCTACAGCCGCTGCTCTTATCAACGCCATCAAGAAATCAGCTGACATCGCTAAAGAAGTAAAACTAATCGAACCTGAAGTTGTTAAGCCAATCCAAGGCCTTAAAATAGACCATCTCGGTAGCCGCAATCCACGCCTTCATTCAAATGAAATCCTGATTGCACTAGCTATCACAGCTACAGAAAATCCTGATGCTGCTCGTGCTATGGAAGAACTTGGCAACCTCAAAGGAAGCGAAGCCCACTCAACCATCATCTTGACTGATGAAGACAAGAATGTCCTTCGTAAACTGGGTATCAACGTAACCTTTGACCCTTACTACCAATACGACCGCTTGTATCGTAAGTAAAGATTTCAACCTCTCCACTCTCGGAGAGGTTTTCTCTCTGCCTCAAGAGCCGGCTTTATGTTATAATGAAATTAGAAAACTGAAAGGATTTACCATGTCAAAAGAAGTTATTGTTGAAAGTTTTGAACTTGACCACACCATTGTTAAAGCCCCCTATGTTCGCTTGATTGGGGAAGAAACTGGACCAAAGGGAGACATCATCTCCAATTATGATATTCGCTTGGTGCAACCAAACGAAGACTCAATCCCTACTGCTGGCTTGCACACTATCGAGCACCTCTTAGCCAAACTCATCCGCACCCGCATTGACGGCATGATTGACTGTTCACCATTTGGGTGCCGTACAGGCTTCCACATGATTATGTGGGGACGTCACACCAGTGCTGAAATCGCGGCTGTTATCAAGGATTCGCTCAAGGAAATCGCTGAGACTACTACTTGGGAAGATGTCCCTGGAACAACCATCGAATCTTGCGGAAACTACAAGGACCACAGCCTCTTCTCTGCTAAAGAATGGGCTAAACTCATCCTTGAACAAGGGATTTCAGATGATGCCTTTGAACGTCATGTGATTTAAACGTAAAAAAAGGAACCAGTTTTTTTCAGCTGGCTCCTTCTTTTTTTATTCTCAAAATTTTGTCTTATAGTCAATGAAAATCAAAGAGC
>NZ_VMMZ01000030.1:0-12514 GCF_013277475.1 Streptococcus sp. k-628 | reverse complement strand
AGCTCATTTTTTCTCAGACTGCAAGCAGTTCATCAATAAGAATTATACTCTTCGAAAATCTCTTCAAACCACGTTAGCGTCTCCTTGCCGTAGGTATATGATACTGACTTCGTCAGTTCTATCTGCAACCTCAAAGCTGTACTTTGAGCAGCTTACGGCTAGTTTCCTAGTTTGCTCTTTGATTTTCATTGAGTATGAAACTAAATCTCAAACACTTAGTCCTTTTATTATACTGCAAGAAGATATAGTTTTCAATTATAGTTTTTCTCTAACTAGCTATAGTCTATTTTTATATCCTAATGTAGAGAAAACAGCCCTAAGGACTGTTTTTCATTAATAATGCATAAGAACCTTGTAATCGTAGTCACCGATTTTTTCACGACCGTTCAATTCATCCAATTCAACAAGGAAGGCACAACCTGCTACAATACCACCAAGTTTTTCAATCATCTCGATGGTTGCCTTAACAGTTCCACCTGTCGCCAAGAGGTCATCTACGATCAGAACACGTTGACCTGGCTTGATGGCATCCGCATGCATAGTCAAGGTATCAACACCGTACTCTTTTTCATAGTCAGCAGAAATGACTTCGCGTGGCAATTTACCTGGCTTACGAACAGGCGCGAAACCAATTCCCAACTCAAAGGCAACTGGACAGCCTACGATAAAACCACGAGCTTCAGGACCTACGATCATATCAATTTTCTTGTCAGTAGCATACTGAACAATTTCACGAACAGCGTAGCTATAAGCATTCCCATCAGCCATCAAAGGACTAATATCACGGAAGGTAATCCCTTCCTTTGGATAATTTTCAATTGTTGCAATGTAATCTTTTAAATTCATATTTTTCTTTCTTTCAAAGTTTTTACTCTCTATTATACCATATTTTCTAGTAAAGAAGAAAGAGAAAACAGTATTTCATCTGCTAGTCACCCTATAAGCCAAATAAGATGATCATTTTTATTCAAAGGGTATCACAAGATAGATGCATAATATGACTTCCCTAGCAAAAAGGAGAGAAGCATTTTGTTTCTCTCCCTAGATTAACTGATATCTCTCCACTACAATTGATAAAGAGATATCTTTTCTTGTAGTGCTTTAAATTTTATTTATTTTAATAGACTGTTTTTTCAGTTTCTACATCGAAGAAGTGTGCTTTGTTCAAGTCAAATCCAAGTTCAACTGTTGCACCTGTCTGCAAGTAGTCACGAGCATCAACTTTAGCAACAAATTCGTCTTTACCAACTTGGCAGTAAAGGTGAGATTCTGAACCAAGCAATTCTGATACAGAGATAGTAGCTTTCACAACTGATTCTGGGAATGTTTCAAGGAAAGCAGGTTCTGCATTCACGTCTTCTGGACGAATACCGAAGATCAATTCTTTACCTTCGTAGCCTTTTTCACGAAGAACTTTCAAAGCACCTTCTGGAACTTTCAAACGGAAACCATCAGAAATAATTTCACTTCCAACCAATTTCACATTGATGAAGTTCATAGCTGGGCTTCCGATGAATCCTGCTACGAATTTGTTCACTGGGTTTTTGTAAACTTCTTGAGGAGTACCAATTTGTTCTACACGTCCGATAGTACCTGTACCAGCAGGGTTCTTAGTTGCTGACATGATAACGATACGGTCTGCAAGTGTCATCGCTTCTGTTTGGTCGTGAGTTACGTAGATAGTAGTAGCTCCGATACGACGGTGGATTTTCGCAATCTCAGCACGCATTGATACACGAAGTTTAGCATCCAAGTTTGACAAAGGTTCGTCCATCAAGAATACTTTTGCATCACGGACGATAGCACGACCCATGGCAACACGTTGACGTTGACCACCTGAAAGGTCAGCTGGTTTACGTTCCAAAAATTCTTTCAATCCAAGAATTTCAGCTGCTTCTTGCACACGTTTGTCGATGTCTTCTTTGCTGTATTTACGCAATTTCAAACCGAAAGCCATGTTATCGTATACAGTCATATGTGGGTAAAGAGCGTAGTTTTGGAATACCATGGCGATGTCGCGGTCTTTTGGAGCTACGTCGTTGACAACCACGCCATCGATAGATGCAGTTCCTTCTGTGATGTCTTCAAGACCAGCAATCATACGGAGTGTAGTTGATTTACCACATCCTGAAGGACCTACGAAAACGATAAATTCTTTATCTTTGATGTTCAAGTTGAAATCTTCAACTGAATAGTGTTCGCTGTTTGGATATTTTTTGTAAATATTTTTAAGATTTAATTCTACCATGAGGTGAACTCCTTTTGTCTTTTGATAATTACATTATAGATGAAAACGCTTTACATTTCTATGGCAAGATGACCAAAAAAATAAAAAAGTTCTGTGCAACTTGCACAAAACTTTAGAGAAGATCGGAGAATTTGAAAAAGATAATCTTTATTATTCTTCTATGACAAAAGCAGAAACAAAGATTAGCTTTCCCATATTTTCGCTGATTTTCCACTACATTTGACTGGATTCCAATTTTTTAGAGAAATACAAAAGAGCTAGCCTAAGCTAACTCTTATCCTATGCGGAGAGAGGGACTTGAACCCTCACGACCTAAAGCGGTCACAGGATCCTTAGTCCTGCGCGTCTGCCAATTCCGCCATCCCCGCGTCGATTACTTTACTAGTATATCAACTTTTGGGATACTTGTCAACACTTTTTTTCAAATTTTTTCATTTCATTAACCAAATTACTCTAAAATTTCATTTAGATTTTCATCTACTAACTTAGCTCCAAGTGTGTTTTTGAAATGACCTAGGGCAAATTGATGATTTTCAGGCCAGATGGAAGCAACAGCTGGTTTAACAATCTCGATGTCATATCCTAGATTATAGGCATCTATAGCTGTATGTAGGACACAGATATCCGTCAAGACACCTGTTAAGATAACGGTAGAAATTCGACGCTCTCTCAAACGGATATCCAGGTCAGTCCCTGAAAAAGCTGAGTAATGGCGTTTATCCATCCAAAAGACACGACTGTCTGAACCATGCTCTTGATAAAAGGTCCCCAAATCTCCATATAAATTCCGTCCGCTCGTCCCAATCAAATTGTGAGGAGGAAATAGTTTACTTTCTGGATGAAAACAATCGTTTTCTTCGTGAGCATCAATGGTAAAGAAGACGTAGTCTCCACGTTCAAAAGCTAATCGAGTCACCTTGCTAATGGCTTCTGAAATAGCTTGAGCTGGAGCCCCTGCTGTCAATTTACCACTATCAGCAACAAAATCTTCTGTATAATCAATCGAAATCAAAGCCTTAGTCATTAGTAATCTCTTTTCTTCACTTCTTCAAAAATATCTGAAATCAAGACCTTAAGATAGGTTCCCTTCATTCCAAGAGAGCGACTTTCAATAATCCCCGCAGATTCAAGTTTACGCAGAGCATTGACAATCACAGAACGAGTGATTCCGATACGATCTGCAATCACTGACGCAGTCAACTGCCCTTCATTTCCATTTAACTCCCCTAAAATTGCTGAAACAGCACGGAGTTCGGAGTAAGAAAGGGTATTAACCGCCATGGTAACAGCAGTACGGCGGCGAATATTTTTCTCATCTTCTTCACGTTGGAAATTAAGGAGTTGAATCCCAACGACGGTACTGGCAATCTCAACAAGGATCAAGTCCTCATCTTCGAATTTCTTATCATTGCGCCAAATAATCAAAGAACCAAGGCGAATCCCTGATACATGAATCGGTGCAATAGTCGTCAAGCCATCTGGAAAATCATCTCTACTCTCAACAGGGAAAATACTCATATCATGCTCAACAGGCAAATTTGCTTCTGTTTCGTAAATCATATTAGCCCCTTGAACGTAGTCATCTGGGAAAATCTTAGTTTGGAAGAATTGCTCTACGCGATCTGTATTTGTTTTATAACGCATAAAATAGCCAAGCAGACGTCCCTTACTATTGATAATGCAGGCATTGCAATGAATAATATCCGCCAACTGACGCGTAATAGCGTTGTAAGGTAGTTCATCCTGCAACTGCTCCTCTGAGCGCTTCAAAATTGATGTAATTTTTCTTGTTTTTTCTAATAAATGTGCCATTTTTCACCTCGAATTTAATCGCTATCATTATAACATAAAAACGTCTCTTTTTCAATAATTATCTGAAAATTCCTTATTGACTTGCAATTTTTAAAAACCAGAATATTTTTAATTAAATTGTTCCTTTTCTATTGACAAGTTGCCTGTTTTTGTGTATCATAACATTATAAAAAGATAATACAACAATTTTATTTATCTTTTTTCACATTCGGTCTCCTTATATAAAAAAAGCGATTCATTTTGAACCGCTTTTTCCTATTTATCGCCCTTGTTACGAATCACAAAGCCTGTTTTCTTTTCGCTTGAAGTAGTGCGTGGTTTTTTATTATCCTTACGGTAACGTTTTTCCTTATCAAAACGATCATTGCCACGACTGCCTTTTTTGAAATCATCACGGCGACCACCACGACGGTTGTCTCCACGGCGATTATCACGACGGTCATCTCCACGACGACCTCCCTTAGCTTTACCACCGAAGCCATTACCTGATGGTTTAAATGGCAGTGGTTTTTCACGTGCGATCTCCACTTCTGGAAGGCTATCCGGATCTTGAACAGTCAGACTCAAGATATACATTGCCAATTCTTCTGGAGTAAATTCGGCAGCTAGCTTACGAGCATCCTTGCCAAATTTCTCAAAGTTGGCACGAATGGTTTCATCTGCAAAATCACGTTCAATTTTCTTGAGAGCTACGTGTTTTTTTGCTTGGAAGGCTTCTTCTGCACTTGCAGGCTTGAGACCTTTCATGCGTTTCTTAGTCAAGTTTTCAATGATTTGGAGATAGCCCATTTCATTTGGAGCAACAAAAGTAATCGACTGACCTGACTTACCGGCACGACCTGTACGACCGATACGGTGAACATAACTTTCAGGATCTTGTGGAATATCGTAGTTATAGACATGGGTCACACCTGAAATATCCAAACCACGCGCTGCCACGTCTGTCGCAACCAAAACATCAAGATTGCCATTTTTAAAGTCACGAAGGACACGAAGACGTTTGTTTTGGTCTAGGTCTCCATGAATTCCTTCGGCACGGAAGCCACGGATTTTCAAACCACGAGTCAATTCATCCACACGACGTTTGGTACGCCCAAATACGATAGCAAGCTCAGGCTGCTCCACATCCATGAGACGAGTCATGGTGTCAAATTTTTCTTGTTCCTTGACACGGATATAGTACTGGTCAACCAATTCTGTTGTCAATTCCTTAGCCGCAATCTTCACATGCTCAGGTTCTTTCATAAACTGAACACCAATACGTTTGATAGCATCTGGCATAGTTGCTGAGAAAAGAAGAGTTTGACGGTTTTCAGGGACACGGGAGATGATAGCTTCAATGTCTTCAAGGAAGCCCATGTTAAGCATTTCATCCGCTTCGTCAAGGATAAGCGTTTCAATATCTTGTAATTTCAAGGCCTTGCGTTTAATCAAGTCCAAAAGGCGACCTGGAGTTCCCACCACGATATGGGCACCAGATTTAAGAGCCTTAATTTGTTTTTCGATGCTTGATCCACCATATACTGAGCGAACCTTGACTCCCTTACTACGACCAAAGCGGAAGAGTTCTTCTTGACTTTGGACAGCGAGTTCACGAGTTGGAGCGATGACCAATGCTTGGATAGTCGCTTCTTCTGTACGGATTTTTTCAAGGGTAGGCAAGCCAAAGGCTGCAGTTTTTCCTGTACCAGTCTGAGCTTGACCGATAACGTCCTTGCCTTCAAGGGCCAAGGGAATGGTTTGTTCTTGGATCGGACTGGCTTCTACAAAACCAGCTTTTTCAATCTCTGCTAGCAAATCAGCAGACAAGTTTAATTCATTAAATTTCACGTTATTCTTCTTTCTAAAGGTGGTGCGAAGCCACCCCATAGGGCTTAGTTTATACTTTTCTTTTTATGACGTATTTTCATATACTGGATACAAAATCGTGTTGCTTCTTTTCCACAAAAGAAAAGTACTGTTTTCTTTGCAACCTATCTAGTATAACACAAGACCAGAGCAAAAGATAGCCTAATTTCTCTAGAAAATCATGTAAGCGGTTTTTGGCTTTCCTTTTTGATGGAACGACCTAGATAATAAGACAAAGCCAAGGCGATACTATATAAAATGATAAAAACGAACAAGGTTTGTGTGTAAGAATGAGCCATTTTATAAGTCTCTGCTAATAGAATAGGCCCTGCTAAACCAGCCATGGCCCAAGCTGTTAAAATATATCCATGCAGAGCGGCCAATTCCTTGGTTCCAAAAATATCACTGAGATAAGCTGGAATCAATGAAAAACCAGCTCCATAGCAAGTCATCAAAATAGACATAGCGACTACAAAGAAAACGGAATCTGTAAAGAGCCAAAGTGAGAGAGAAAAGAAAAGATTGACAAGCAGTAATATACTAAAGGTTAGAGGGCGACCGATATAGTCAGACAAACTCGCCCAGAGCAAGCGACCAAATCCATTGAAAATCCCTAAAACGCCCACCATTACTGCTGCATGACTGGTAGACAAGCCAGCCATCTCCTGTGCCATTGGCGATGCCGCTGAAATTAAGCCTAAACCACAAGCTATGTTGATAAAGAAAATAATCCAAAGTATATAAAACCGATTGCTTTTTAGAGCCTGATTTGCAGCCATTCCTTGCGTCAAAGAGGCTGTTTTTTCTTTCCCTGAAGCAGATAAAATTGCAAGCTCTTGCTCATTTGGACGCTTAATGAATTGTGAAGCTAGGAGCATGATAATAAAGTAACTTGCACCTAAAATATAAAAAGTTTCTACAAGCCCTACCCCTGCGATGAGATGTTGCGCTATGGGACTAGTCAATAAAGAAGCAAAACCAAACCCCATAATCGCTAAACCTGTTGCGAGACCACGTTTATCAGGAAACCATTTTATAATCGTTGACACAGGGGTAATATAGCCTGCTCCCAAACCAAGCCCACCTAAAATGCCATAAGCTAGATACAACAACCACAGTTCTTGACGGTCTATTGCAAATCCTGTTAGGATATTTCCACCTGCGTATAGAAAGGCAGATAGACTCCCCATGACTCTCGGACCAAATTTTTCTACCAAACGCCCCATAAATGCAGCCGATAAGCCCAAACAAA
This sequence comes from Streptococcus sp. k-628, assembly GCF_013277475.1. Lineage (NCBI taxonomy): Bacteria > Bacillati > Bacillota > Bacilli > Lactobacillales > Streptococcaceae > Streptococcus > Streptococcus sp. k-628. The sequence continues at coordinate 5,354 of NZ_VMMZ01000030.1, read as the reverse complement.
AGATTGCTAGACTAAAGGCGAAGGCAACAGAAGCCTGATCCCATCCCGTTTTTTCAATAATAGGGTTACGATAAACACTCCAAGCATAAGTCGAACCCAGCATTAAGTGTAAAATGACCCCAGAAAAGGCAATAATATAACGATTCGATTTCATAAAACCTCCTATTTTCGAACATTTATTCTATCTTATATAAAAATAGATAGGATTTTAGTTTATCAAGCTTGTCAAAAAATTACTAGTTTTTTGTCTGGAAAGCGTTTTTATCTTTTTCTGTCTTTTCCGTAGCAGAATTGTGCAAAAGTTTTTTTCTTGTGCTAGAATGTAATTCGAATAGGAGGAATTCTAAATGTTAACTTATGATTTAATCGTTATCGGATTTGGTAAAGCTGGTAAAACACTAGCTGGTAAATTAGCTTCAGCTGGCAAAAAAGTTGCCCTCGTTGAACGTAGCAAAGCTATGTACGGTGGAACTTGTATCAACATTGGTTGTATCCCAACTAAGACTTTGCTAGTTGCTGCTGAGAAGGACTTGTCTTTTGAAGAAGTCATTGCTACCAAAAATACTATCACTGGTCGCCTCAACGGTAAAAACTATGCGACTGTTGCCGGTACTGGCGTGGATATCTTTGATGCGGAAGCTCACTTCCTTTCAAATAAAGTCATCGAAATCCAAGCTGGTGATGAAAAGAAAGAACTGACTGCTGAAACTATCGTCATCAACACTGGTGCTGTTTCAAACGTCTTGCCAATCCCTGGACTTGCTACAAGCAAAAACGTCTTTGACTCAACAGGTATCCAAAACTTGGACAAATTGCCTGAAAAACTTGGAGTCCTTGGTGGCGGAAATATCGGTCTTGAATTTGCTGGCCTTTACAATAAACTAGGAAGCAAGGTTACAGTCCTAGATGCCTTGGATACTTTCCTACCTCGTGCAGAACCTTCCATCGCAGCTCTTGCTAAACAATATATGGAAGAAGACGGTATTGAATTGCTTCAAAACATCCGTACTACTGAAATTAAAAACGACGGTGACCAAGTGCTCCTCGTGACTGAAAACGAAACTTACCGTTTCGACGCCCTTCTCTACGCAACTGGACGCAAACCAAATGTAGAACCACTTCAACTTGAAAATACAGATATTGAACTAACTGAACGCGGCGCTATTAAAGTAGACAAACATTGTCAAACAAACGTTCCTGGTGTCTTTGCAGTGGGAGATGTCAACGGTGGACTTCAATTTACTTACATTTCACTTGATGACTTCCGTGTTGTTTACAGCTACCTTGCTGGAGATGGCAGCTACACACTTGAAGACCGTCTCAATGTACCAAATACTATGTTCATCACACCTGCCCTTTCACAAGTTGGTTTGACTGAAAGCCAAGCAGCTGATTTGAAACTTCCATACGCTGTGAAGGAAATCCCTGTTGCAGCAATGCCTCGTGGTCACGTAAATGGAGACCTTCGCGGTGCCTTCAAAGCTGTTGTCAATACTGAAACAAAAGAAATTCTTGGAGCAAGCATCTTCTCAGAAGGTTCTCAAGAAATCATCAACATCATCACTGTTGCTATGGACAACAAGATTCCTTACACTTACTTCACAAAACAAATCTTCACTCACCCAACCTTGGCTGAGAACTTGAATGACTTGTTTGCGATTTAAGTTGAAATCTCATCTTAACTGACAGCCCTCTTTGGGCTGTTTTTGCTTCTGCGAAACACCAAATCTGTCTTTTCCCTCTTTTGTGATATAATAGAAACATGAACTTAAAAACTACTTTGGGCCTTCTTGCTGGGCGTTCTTCCCACTTCATTTTAAGCCGTCTTGGACGTGGAAGTACGCTACCAGGAAAACTTGCCCTTCAATTTGATAAAGATATTTTACAAAACCTAGCTAAGAACTACGAGATTGTCGTGGTCACTGGAACCAATGGAAAAACCCTGACAACTGCCCTCACTGTCGGCATTTTAAAAGAGGTTTATGGTCAAGTTCTGACCAACCCAAGCGGTGCCAACATGATCACAGGGATTGCGACAACCTTCTTAACAGCCAAGCCTTCTAAAACTGGAAAAAATATTGCCGTCTTAGAAATTGATGAAGCCAGTCTATCTCATATCTGTGACTACATCCAGCCAAGTCTCTTCGTCATCACCAATATCTTCCGTGACCAGATGGACCGTTTCGGTGAAATCTATACTACCTATAACATGATTTTGGATGCTATTCGTAAGGTGCCTACTGCCACTGTTCTCCTTAATGGAGACAGTCCACTTTTCTACAAGCCAGCTATTCCAAATCCTGTAGAGTATTTTGGTTTTGACTTGGAGAAAGGGCCAGCCCAGCTGGCTCACTATAATACCGAAGGGATTCTCTGCCCTGATTGCCACAGCATCCTTAAGTACGAGCATAATACCTATGCAAACTTGGGTGCCTATATCTGTGAAGGCTGCGGATGTAAACGTCCTGAACTCGACTATCGTTTGACAAACTTGGTTGAGTTAACCAACAATCGCTCTCGCTTTGTCATTGACGGCCAAGAATACGGTATTCAAATCGGTGGTCTCTACAATATCTACAACGCCCTAGCTGCGGTTGCCATCGCCCGTTTCCTTGGTGCAGATTCACAACTAATCAAGCAGGGATTTGATAAAAGTCGTGCTGTCTTTGGACGCCAAGAAACTTTCCATATCGGGGACAAGGAATGTACCCTCGTCTTGATTAAAAATCCAGTCGGTGCAACTCAAGCTATCGAGATGATTAAACTAGCTCCTTATCCATTTAGCCTATCTGTCCTCCTCAATGCCAACTACGCAGACGGTATTGATACCAGCTGGATCTGGGATGCTGATTTTGAACAAATCACTGACATGGACATTCCCGAAATCAATGCTGGCGGTGTTCGCCATTCTGAAATCGCACGTCGTCTACGAGTAACTGGCTATCCAGCTGATAAAATCACTGAAACAAGTAGTCTGGAACAAGTTCTTAAGACCATTGAGAACCAAGACTGCAAGCATGCTTATATTCTGGCTACCTATACTGCTATGCTCGAATTCCGCGAACTGCTGGCTAGTCGTCAGATTGTTAGAAAGGAGATGAACTAATGGTTTATACTTCACTTTCCTCAAAAGCTGGCAATTACCCCTATCAGCTCAACATTGCCCACCTCTACGGAAACCTCATGAATACCTACGGGGACAATGGAAACATCCTCATGCTCAAGTATGTGGCTGAAAAACTGGGAGCCCATGTGACGGTTGACATCGTTTCACTTCATGATGATTTTGATGAAAATCACTACGACATCGCCTTTTTCGGTGGCGGTCAAGACTTTGAACAAAGTATTATTGCAGACGACCTACCTGCTAAAAAAGAGAGCATTGACAACTACATCCAAAACGACGGTGTGGTTCTCGCTATCTGCGGTGGTTTCCAACTATTGGGTCAGTATTATGTTGAAGCTTCAGGCAAACGCATCGAAGGGCTAGGAGTCATGGGTCACTACACCCTCAACCAGACCAATAACCGTTTTATCGGTGACATCAAGATTCACAATGAAGATTTCGATGAAACCTACTATGGTTTTGAAAATCATCAGGGCCGTACCTTCCTCTCAGATGACCAAAAACCACTGGGACAGGTTGTCTATGGAAATGGAAATAACGAAGAAAAAGTCGGCGAAGGGGTTCATTATAAGAATGTCTTTGGTTCCTACTTCCACGGACCTATCCTCTCTCGTAATGCCAATCTGGCTTATCGCCTAGTCACTACTGCCCTCAAGAAGAAATATGGTCAGGACATCCAACTCCCTGCCTATGAGGACATTCTCAGCCAAGAAATCGCTGAGGAATACAGCGACATCAAAAGCAAGGCTGACTTTTCTTAAACAAAGTGAAACTATATCAAAGAACTCCGTTATCTTGTCGGAGTTCTTTTTGTCTTTTCTTTTACCCTTCTCCCTTGCATTTTCTCTCTTTTTTTGCCAAAATAGAGGGATAGAAAGAAGGTAGCTTATGTCTAAATTACAACAAATCGTAACATATCTTGAATCAGAAAAACTAGACGTCGCTGTCGTATCTGACCCCGTCACAATCAATTACCTCACTGGCTTTTACAGTGATCCCCATGAACGCCAAATGTTCCTTTTTGTCCTAGCAGATCAGGAACCTCTCCTCTTTGTCCCAGCCCTTGAAGTGGAACGTGCTAGCAGCACTGTTTCCTTCCCAGTTGTGGGCTATGTGGATTCTGAAAATCCATGGCAAAAAATGAAACATGCTCTTCCACAGCTTAACTTCAAATGTGTCGCTGTTGAGTTTGACAATCTTATCTTGACCAAATATCATGGCTTGAAAACAGTTTTTGAAACTGCTGAGTTTGACAATCTCACTCCTCGTATCCAACGCATGCGCCTCATCAAATCAGCTGACGAAGTGCAAAAAATGATGGTTGCAGGTCTCTATGCTGACAAGGCTGTTCATGTTGGTTTTGACAATATTTCTCTTGATAAGACGGAGACAGATATCATCGCCCAAATCGACTTTGCTATGAAACGTGAAGGTTATGAAATGAGCTTTGATACCATGGTCTTGACTGGTGATAATGCTGCAAATCCACACGGTATTCCAGCAGCTAACAAAGTTGAAAATGATGCTCTTCTCCTCTTTGACCTGGGTGTTCTAGTCAACGGCTATGCGTCAGATATGACTCGTACAGTCGCAGTCGGCAAACCTGACCAATTCAAGAAAGATATTTACAACTTGACCCTTGAAGCCCAACAAGCTGCTCTTGACTTTATCAAGCCGGGTGTGACTGCCCATGAAGTGGACCGCGCTGCCCGTGAAGTCATCGAAAAAGCTGGTTACGGTGAGTACTTCAACCACCGTCTCGGTCACGGTATCGGTATGGATGTCCACGAATTCCCATCTATCATGGAAGGAAACGACATGGTCATCGAAGAAGGCATGTGCTTCTCTGTTGAACCAGGTATCTATATCCCTGGTAAAGTCGGTGTTCGTATTGAAGACTGTGGTGTTGTTACCAAGGATGGCTTTGACCTCTTTACAAGCACCAGCAAAGACTTGCTTTATTTTGATTAATATTCATCTAATACTCAATGAAAATCAAAGTGCAAACTAGGAAACTAGCCGCAGGTTGCTCAAAACACTGCTTTGAGGTTGTAGATAGAACTGACGAAGTCAGTAACCATATCTACGGCAAGGCGACGTTGACGCGGTTTGAAGAGATTTTCGAAGAGTATTAAATCTAGGTTTACTAGATTCACTGCTACTATCTATTTATTCGGAAAAGAGACGAAAAAACCTGAGAATTATCTCAGGCTTGGTCATTAAATCT
>NZ_VMMZ01000003.1:0-12756 GCF_013277475.1 Streptococcus sp. k-628 | reverse complement strand
TTTGAGCAGCCTGCGGCTAGTTTCCTAGTTTGCTCTTTGATTTTCATTGAGTATCAGATTTAAGAAATTAACTTCCTCGTCTCCAGAAAATCGCTAAGACAATCATGGAACCTAGTACTGCCGGAATAATGGCAGTTCCTGCTATTATCGGTCCCCAAGTCCCAAAAAGCAAGTGGCCTATAAAGGCACCAATCCAACCGAGAAACATTTTTCCAAAACATCCCATGCGTTCTCCACGATTGGTCAGAGTACCTGCTAAAAATCCCACTAGGAGACCAACGAACATACTTCCTAACATATTATCTCCTTAATTTGCCCAATCTCCGTTACGGAAGAGTGGTACACGTGTCCCATCCTCACGGATACCATCGATATCCATTTGGTTAGAACCAATCATAAAGTCTACGTGAACATCTGAACGGTTAAGCCCTGCAGCTTCAAGTTCCTCTTCGCTCATCTCTGCTCCACCAACGACGCTAGTTGCATAGGCTGCACCGATAGCCAAGTGATTTGACGCATTTTCATCGAAAAGGGTGTTAAAGAAGGTAATGCCTGACTGAGAAATTGGGCTTGGATCTGGTACCAAGGCACATTCACCCAAGGCACGCGCACCCACATTTTCAAAGACAAGGTCTTTCATAACCTGATCACCCTTCTCAGCAGTGATATCTACGATTTGTCCATCCTTAAAGGTCACCTTAATACCTTCGATGATATTTCCGTTATAACTAAGCGGTTTTGTAGAGGTTACATAACCATCTGCACGACGAAAGTCAGGCGCTGTGAAGACTTCCTCTGTAGGCATATTTGGCAAGAATCCTTCGCCTTGTGCATTGATAGCACCAGCTGATTCCCAAACATGATTCTTCGGCAATCCAAGGGTCAAATCTGTTCCTGGCGCTGTGTAGTGAAGGGCTGAAAATTGTTCTTTATTAAGCATATCAGCCTTGCTCTTGAGGATAGCTGCATGCTCTTCCCAAGCCTTAACAGGATCTGCTTCGTAGACACGGCAAGTTTTGAAAATTTGGTCCCAAAGGAGATCGACTGCTTCTTCATCGCTCGCAGCATTTGGAAAGACTTTCTTAGCCCACTCAAGTCCAGCAGCGGCTGCTACAGTCCAGCTAACCTTGTTAGATTGAGTTGCGATGCGCATTGGCTTCATAGCAAGTCCCATAGCTTTAGCAGAAGCTGAAAGCTTGTCAGCATCCACACCGTTCAAAGCACCTGGATCAGATGAACGAACCCCAAGACGGCTAGCCTTGTTCTCCAAGAGATAGTTCATCTCAGCAATCTTGTATTCTGGTACATTGTTCAAACGTTCCATCGGTGCGTGGAGAAATTTCTCGCGATTGATGACATCATCTGTCCACTGAACGATAACCTCATGCGCACCCAAGGCATAAGTTTCTTTGACAATTAAGTGAGCCAACTCACGTTGCTCCACATCGATAGAGAGAGCCAAAGTGTGACCAGGTTGCACGTTGATTCCGTTCGCAACCAATAATTTCGCATATTTTTCTAGATTTTCTTTAAAATTTGGTAAAACCATGTTGTCTTCTCTTTTCTATTTTTATTTTTCTTTCAAAGCAGAAAATAATCCTGCTAAAGCAATAGCGCCCGACAATAGTGCTGTTGATAGAAGAATTGTACGATCAGCAAGTTCTAATTGATATTCAAATACCTTCTCAGCCGGCTTATCTTCCGCAAAAATTCTTAGTTTCATTTTTTTCCCTCCAAGGCCTTAAAACAACTCATCAAACAAACTCAACTGGTTATCCTCTGGCATATTGCCAAGAATACCCATTTCATCCATCTTTTCAACCAAAGTTGAGGAAAGTCCACCACGCTTGCGCAATTCTGTTTTAGAGAGGAATTCTCCCTCTTCACGCGCTCGCACCAACTGCTTGGCAACGTTCTCTCCCAGACCATCCATTGCTACAAATGGCGGAATGAGAGTATCCCCGTCGATGAGGAACTCTGTCGCCTGACTACGGTAGAGATCGAGTTTGCCAAACTTGAAACCACGCTCCCACATCTCATTGACAATCTCAAGAGTTGTATAAAGATCGATTTCCACATTAGAGGCTTCATTGTTCTTCCGTTTTTCAGAGATTTCTTCCATTCTGCGCTTGATAGCATCCAAGCCTGCACCCATAGTCTTAATATCAAAAGCCTTAGCACGAATGGAGAAGTAAGCACAGTAGTAATAAATGGGATGATGAACCTTGAAGTAAGCTACACGCAAGGCCATCATAACGTAGGCTGCCGCATGGGCTTTAGGGAACATGTACTTAATTTTCCCACAGGATTCGATATACCACTCTGGTACCTTATTGCCCTTCATGGCTTCGATGTAGCCGTTTCTCTCCTCCTCGGAAATCTTGAGCCACAAGCCCTTACGTACCCGTTCCATGATGGTAAAGGCCATCTTAGGTTCCAAACCAGCATGCATGAGGTAAACCATGATGTCGTCCCGACAACCGATAACAGTCGATAGGTCCGCTATTCCTTGCTTAATCAGATCTTGGGCATTGCCCAGCCAAACGTCGGTACCGTGGGACAAACCAGACAGCTGAAGCAATTCTGCAAAAGTTGTCGGATGGGTCTCGTCTACCATTCCACGTACAAAGTTGGTCCCAAACTCTGGAATCCCCAGCATACCCGTCGGTGTTCCGATTTGCTCAGGAGTCACCCCTAGCACATCAGTCCCTGAAAAGAGGGCCATCACACCTTCATCATCCATAGGAATTTCATTAGGATCAATCCCTGACAAATCCTGCAGTTTCCGAATCATGGTCGGATCATCATGTCCCAGTACATCGAGTTTGAGGACGTTCTCGTCTATATCATGGAAGTTAAAGTGAGTGGTCTGCCATTCAGCCGTCACGTCATCCGCTGGATACTGAACAGGCGTGAAATCATAGACATCCATGTAGTTCGGAATAACAACGATTCCCCCCGGGTGTTGGCCTGTCGTTCGTTTGACACCAGCAGCTCCCTGGGCTAGACGTTCCACCTCTGCATCACGATAAAACTTGCCATAATCTCGCTCGTAGCCCTTGACAAATCCATAAGCGGTCTTGGCAGCTACTGTACCAACCGTTCCTGCACGGAAGGCATATTCCTCACCAAAGATATCACGCACATCCAAGTGAGCACTAGGCTGATCTTCTCCCGAGAAGTTCAAGTCAATATCGGGAACCTTGTCCCCATCAAAACCAAGGAAGGTCTCGAAAGGAATATCCTGTCCGTTTTTGCTGAGTTTATGACCACATTTAGGACAGTCCTTATTGGGCATATCAAATCCTGAACCATAAGAACCATCGGTGATAAACTCGCTGTATTGACAATTCCCACAAACATAGTGAGGAGAAAGAGGATTAACCTCTGTAATCCCAATCATGGTCGCAACGAAACTGGAACCGACAGACCCACGAGAACCCACCAAGTAACCCCGTTCATTGGAACGTTGCACCAGCATCTGGGAAGCCAGATAAATCACAGCAAATCCATTCCCCAGAATAGAGGTTAGTTCTTTTTCAATCCGCAAATCGACAATATCTGGCAGCGGATTTCCATAAATCTCAAAAGCTTTCTTATAGGTCAACTCAGCAACCGTTTCTTCAGCCTTGTCTATGAAAGGCGTGTACAAGTCCCCCTTAACAACCTCAACAGGTTCAAAGATATCTGCCAAGGCATTGGTGTTTTCAATAACCAATTTGCGAGCTAATTCCTCTCCCAAGAATGCAAATTCATCCAACATTTCATTGGTCGTTCTAAAATGAGACTTGGGAAGTGGTGCTGGTTGGGCATGTTCACCGTGACCAATGGTTCGGTTAATCATCGCCCCCTGTCCCAAACTACGGACGATAATTTCACGGTAAATTTCTTCTTCTGGTTCGATATAGTGGACATTTCCCGTAGCCAAAACTGGCTTGCCAAGGCGGTCTCCAACTTCTATCAAACTCTTGATAATAGTCTGGAGTTCCTCCATATCCTTGACCTGCTCCTTAGCAATCAATGGCGCATAGATAGCTGGTGGCATGACCTCGATAAAGTCATAATACTTGGCCACCTCAACCGCCGCATCCACACCTTGGGAAACAACTGCGTCAAAAACTTCACCTTCCGAACAAGCCGACCCCAAAATCAAACCTTCCCGATGAGCATCTAGAACTGTTCTTGGAATTCGTGGCACCCCTTCAAAGTACTTGGTATTGGATAAAGAAACCAGCTTAAAGATATTTTTTAGCCCTACTTGATTCTTGACATAAATGGTCGCATGCTTGATCCGAGCTTTTTTGTAAGAATCTGGACTAATCAAATCAATGTTGAGTCTAGCCAAGTCGGTCACACCATGTTTTTCTGCTACCTCTTTGATAAAGATGAAAAGCAGACGACCTGTAGCTTCCGCATCGTAATTGGCCATGTGATGATGTTCCAAAGCCACACCAAAACGCTTGGTCAAAGGCCCCAAACCATGACGTTTGTACTCAGGATAGAGGTTTCTAGCAAACTCCAGCGTATCAATAACTGGCTGACTAATCCTTGGAAGACCATGACGCTCATAATTGGCGTTCATAAAGCCAACGTCAAAGGTCGCATTGTGAGCGACTAGGACCGTATCCTTGCAAAATTCTTGGAATTCTTGCAAAACTTGTTCCAGTGGTTTGGCATTTTTGACATGGTCATCTGTAATTCCAGTCAACTCAGTAGTAAAAGCTGACAAGGGATGACCAGGATTGATAAATTCATCAAATTCAGCAATGACATTCCCCTTGTACATCTTAGAGGCCGCAACCTGAATCAAATCATTATAGATAGCTGAAAGTCCCGTCGTTTCCACGTCAAAGACCACGTAGGTCGCTTCTGACAAGTCCATCCCCACTTCGTTATAGACGATAGGGACACGGTCCTCCACTATATTGGCTTCCATTCCATAGATTAGCTGGATTCCCGCTTTCTTGGCCGCCTTATAGCCATGTGGGAAGGACTGGACATTCCCATGGTCCGTGATGGCAACCGCCTTGTGTCCCCACTTAGCAGCTGTCGCAACGATTTCTTCAACCTCTGGTAGAGCATCCATGGTCGACATATTAGTATGAGCATGAAACTCAACCCGCCGTTCTCCTTCTGGCATCAAATCCTTCCGCTCATAGTGAACAACTTCCTGCACATCCTGCACATTCATAGTCAAATCGCGTGTGAAGTTATTCATCTCCACATTCCCACGCACTCGGAGCCAAGAATTCTTCTTGATAAGGTCAAATTTCTGGGCCTCTTCCTCATTTTTAACCCACTTTTGCATAGAAAAACTTGAAGTGTAGTCCGTCATTTTAAAGTTGATCAAAACACGCCCTGTTCTAGTCACTTTTTGCTCCACATCAAAAACAACTCCTTCAAAGACCAGACGATTTTCCTCCGTCGTCACTTCGATCATAGGAGTAATCTCTGCCTTATCCAGCTTCGGTTTAGCTGCAGCTTTTTTCGTTTGAAAATCAAAGGCTGGTTTCTCTTCCGCTGGAGGAGGTGCCATCTGTTCTAGTTGCTCCATAGCACGGAGCGCTTCCTCATTGGCCACTTGAACAATCTGCTCATTTTTAGCATGAAAGGCCTCTTCCTGCTCTTGGGTCAGCACATCATTCTTCTCGACTTGACAATTAAAAGTTGGAAAACCAAACTTTTCAAGTTGTTTGGCTAAATTAGGAAGGTGATTTTTCTTAAAGTGTTCCTTATCAATCGCCTCAGAGCCTTCAATAAAGAGTTGATTGCCCTCAGCACGAACTTGCAGATTCTGGTAAAGGGACCTAAAACCTTGGCTAGCACATGGCCCTTCAGAGAAAGCCTCCCTATAGTAGGACTGCAAGAGTTGATTTGAAAATTCTTGAGACAGAGCCTTGATTTCAAAAATTGCTTTATTACCTGTCTTAGAAAATTCTTCCCTCAAACCTTTCTTTAATTCTAAAAAGATTTCAATCGGTAAAATATTAGAAAATACGAAATGAAACTCCCATACCTTACTAATTTTATGAACCACAACTCGCTCAATATCAGCCTGCGCTAAAGCAGGAGCCTGTCTTATCTCAGCAGGCATCCCCAGTTGATTCATCAAAATTTCAAAACTATTTGACATTCATTTTCCTCACATTATTCTTCTACTATTTTACCATACTTAGAGGCATTTTCTAAAGACAAAAGGAAGCCACTAAGTGACTTCCTTCTAGAGTGAGGACAGATTAGTCTTCACCTTTGTTTTTCTTAATGATTTCTTCTTGTACTGACTTAGGTACATCTTCGTAGTGGTCAAATACCATCATGAATGTACCACGTCCTTGAGATGCAGAACGAAGAACTGTTGCGTAACCGAACATTTCAGCAAGTGGAACGTAAGCACGAACAATTTGGCTGTTACCGTGTGCTTCCATACCATCTACACGTCCACGACGAGCAGTTACGTGACCCATAACATCACCAAGGTTTTCTTCTGGAACAGTGATTGTTACAAGCATCATTGGCTCAAGGATAGCTGGTTGTGCTGATTTAGCAGCTTCTTTAAGAGCAAGTGAAGCCGCGATCTTGAAGGCAGTTTCAGATGAGTCGACATCGTGGTATGAACCATCGTAAAGCTTAGCTTTAACGTCAACCATTGGGTAACCTGCAAGAACACCGTTAGCCATAGATTCTACCAAACCTTTTTCAACCGCTGGGATAAATTCACGAGGAACCACACCACCGACGATTGCGTTTTCGAATTCGAATCCTTTACCTTCTTCGTTTGGAGTAAATTCAATCCATACATCACCAAATTGACCTTTACCACCAGACTGACGTTTGAAGAATCCACGAGCTTGAGTAGAAGCGCGGAATGTTTCACGGTAAGATACTTGAGGAGCACCTACGTTTGCTTCAACTTTGAACTCACGACGCATACGATCAACAAGGACATCAAGGTGAAGCTCACCCATACCAGAGATAACTGTTTCACCAGTTTCAACGTTTGTTTCAACGCGGAATGTTGGATCTTCTTCAGCCAATTTTTGAAGGGCGATACCCATCTTATCTTGGTCAGCTTTAGATTTTGGTTCAACCATCAATTGGATAACTGGTTCTGGAACGTTGATTGACTCAAGGATGATTTTAGCTTTTTCATCTGTCAATGAGTCACCAGTTGTAGTATCTTTCAAACCAACGGCAGCAGCAATATCACCTGAGTAAACAGTGTCGATTTCTTGACGGCTGTTAGCGTGCATTTGAAGGATACGTCCGATACGTTCACGTTTACCTTTAGAAGTGTTCAATACGTAAGAACCTGATTGAAGAACACCTGAGTAAACACGGAAGAATGTCAAACGACCTACGAATGGGTCAGTCATGATCTTGAAGGCAAGAGCTGCAAATGGCTCTTCGTCAGATGCTGGACGAGTTTCTTCAGCGTCTGTATCTGGGTTAATACCTTTGATTGCTGGGATGTCAAGTGGGCTTGGAAGGTAGTCGATAACCGCATCAAGCATCAATTGAACACCTTTGTTCTTGAAGGCAGAACCACACAATACTGGGAAGAATTCAACGTTGATAGTCGCTTTACGGATACCAGCTTTCAATTCTTCGTTAGTGATTTCTTCACCTTCGAGGTATTTCATCATCAATTCTTCGTCAGTTTCAGCAACTGCTTCGATCAATTTTTCACGGTATTCTTGAGCTTGGTCAAGGTATTCAGCTGGAATATCTTCTTCAAGGATATCTGTACCAAGGTCGTTCGTATAGATTTCAGCTTTCATCTTGATCAAGTCGATGATACCACGGAAGTCATCTTCAGAACCGATTGGCAATTGGATTGGGTGTGCGTTTGCTTGAAGACGATCGTGAAGTGTGCTTACAGAGTAAAGGAAGTCAGCACCGATTTTGTCCATTTTGTTGGCAAATACGATACGTGGAACTCCGTACTCAGTTGCTTGACGCCAAACTGTTTCAGTTTGAGGCTCAACACCTGATTGTGAGTCAAGAACGGTAACCGCACCATCCAATACACGAAGAGAACGTTGTACTTCGATTGTGAAGTCCACGTGTCCTGGTGTGTCGATGATGTTTACGCGGTGGTTATTCCATTGAGCTGTTGTCGCAGCAGATGTGATCGTGATACCACGCTCTTGCTCTTGCTCCATCCAGTCCATTTGTGACGCACCTTCGTGAGTTTCACCGATTTTGTGGATTTTACCAGTGTAGTAAAGGATACGCTCAGTTGTAGTTGTTTTACCAGCATCGACGTGAGCCATGATACCGATATTACGAGTTTTTTCAAGTGAAAATTCGCGTGCCATGAGGTTTGTTTCTCCTATTTATTTTTGATTTCTATTCTATTATAACACGATTTTAATAAAAACGGATAGGCAGGACCTACCCGTTCTCAATGTTTTCATGATATTGTTGGTTTCAACTTACGAGTTGGTAAGTTGAGTTATAGCTAATACTAATCGATTTAGCTAATTTGAACCTGGGCTAAAGTTAATTAGCCGATTTGAGTCGGAACGGGATGCTGTGTGAAAAAGATAAACTTCCTTGTATTCGTCGAATACTGCGTCAGTTTTCTATTTTCACCTTACATCCTTACCGTTCCTAGCATCATGATATAGTTGAGCTCAAGCTAAAAGTCTGGAGAAAAAGATGAATCTCATTGGTTGCAATCGCAACCTGCTTCGATTCCCTATTTTCTCTGGGACTTTCTTAACGCTTTCGCATCCTATCTTACCAACGGAAGTGTGCGAATGCACGGTTAGCTTCAGCCATACGGTGAGTGTCTTCACGTTTCTTAACAGCTGCACCAGTGTTGTTAGCAGCATCCAAGATTTCTTTTGCAAGACGGTCTTGCATTGTGTGTTCACCACGAAGACGAGCGATTGTTACCAACCAACGAAGTCCAAGTGTTGTACGACGTTCTGGACGAACCTCAACTGGGACTTGGTAGTTAGAACCACCAACACGACGTGCACGTACTTCAAGTACAGGCATGATGTTTTCCATAGCTGTTTCAAATACTTCAAGTGCATCGTTTCCAGTAGCTTCTTTGATTTGCTCAAAGGCACCGTAAACGATTGAAGCAGCTGTACCACGTTTACCATCAAGCATAACGCGGTTGATAAGACGAGTAACTAGTTGTGAATTGTAAAGCGGATCTGGCAATACGTCACGTTTTGGAGCTCTATTTTTACGACTCATTTCTCTTTATCCCCTTTCCTTATGCTTTTGGACGTTTAGTACCGTATTTAGAACGGCCTTGTTTACGATCGTTAACACCTGCAGTATCAAGTGCACCACGGACGATATGGTAACGTACCCCTGGAAGGTCTTTTACACGTCCACCACGAAGAAGCACCACGCTGTGTTCTTGCAAGTTGTGTCCGATACCTGGGATGTAGGCAGTAACTTCGATAAGGTTGCTCAAACGTACACGAGCGAATTTACGAAGGGCTGAGTTAGGTTTTTTAGGTGTCATTGTTCCAACACGAGTTGCAACACCACGTTTTTGTGGTGAAGAAACGTTTGTTTGAACTTTTTTATGACTGTTGTAACCAACGTTCAAAGCTGGTGATTTAGATTTTTCTACTTTTGATTTACGCGGTTTGCGAACCAATTGGTTAATTGTAGGCATCTACATTCTCCTGTGTTTTTTTATTTTTGGTGATGATACACTTGGTGACAGCTATCATCTGTGTGTACTTTTGCAACATTTGTCAGCACGTCCCTGTACACTCTTGAGAGACCAAAAGTAAAAAGTACCGTCTATTATTGTAACAAAATTTTCCCTTGCTTGTCAAGATATTTTTCTTTTTTATTCTTAATTTTAGCTCTGCTAACTTCTCAAAGTAACTTCCACTTGCCTAACCAAAGTGGAAATTAGTCTAAAACGAATTTTTATGGTGGAATTAAGTGTGAGACTTTCCGTTCCATCATTGAGAAGATGGGAAAAGACCCGTCAACGATTTCAAAAGAAATCAAGCGCAATCGCATCATGCATCCAACATCCATCAAATCTGATTGCACGGATTGCCCACTTCTCAAAAAGCTC
Organism: Streptococcus sp. k-628; assembly: GCF_013277475.1. Classification (NCBI taxonomy): domain Bacteria; kingdom Bacillati; phylum Bacillota; class Bacilli; order Lactobacillales; family Streptococcaceae; genus Streptococcus; species Streptococcus sp. k-628. Next base: position 2,693 of record NZ_VMMZ01000003.1, on the reverse strand, counting down.
CTTATGTCTGTAACAACGCGTTTTTCTCATACTAAAAGCTAGGTTGTGGAAAACTGGAAGTTAGTTTTATATTGAATTGAAATAAGACATGAACAAATCTATTGGGAAAGTCAACTTAATTTCTAGAAATGTTTTAATAGCAACAACGTACTATTCTAGTTTCAATCTGCTATAGAAGTTACCCTTTTCATCTTTTCATTCTCTCAAAAGTCAATCATAAAAGAGGAGAAATCGAAGTTCCTCCTCTTCACTGTTTACTATCGAATCAAGTAAATCAAATCGTTACTCATTCACAATTTTTTCATCAACTTTAGGGTTTAGAGTTGTTCCCCAATGTGTAATTGTACGTTGTTGTACTAGTGGTAAGTCTGTGCGGTTGTAAACTGTACGCCATGGTTCCCATACAAGACCTGTCTTTTCTTGAACCTTGATGCGAAGATTACGGACATTTCCTCTAAATTGAATCTCTGTTTGGAAGCCTGAAGTTCTGTTTTTTCCGTTATCTTCCCATTGACGTGAACGGATTTCTGGATTTCCTTGTTCATCATATGTAATTTCATCCCAATAGATGTAGTAACGCGCAACATAAGCACCCTTATGATGAAGTTTCAAGAAGCCATTTTTGTAAGAAGTAACCTTCGTTTCGATATAGTCTGTACTATTTTGTAAAGTTGCTTGGGCATTATCTTTTAGGAAGGCAGTCTTATATGAGATTGGCACAGCTGGACTTTGAGCGCTAAAGTTAGCTCCTTCTCTGATGAGTTCCTTCAAGTTTTCGACTGTTCCTGTGACAACTTTGGCGGCACCGCTAGCATTACCTCCTACAATTACCGCTGTTACAGAAGTATTCTTCAATAGACGGCTCCATTCAGAATTTGGAGCAATTGTTGCGCCTTTAATAACCGCATTAATAGCTGCTTTTAATTCAGTAGACTTACTTGCTGACTCAAACTTAACATAGATTTGACGTCCGTAAGAAACGTTTGATACATATACAGGTGGAGTTTGTGAATCAACACCTCTTTGTTTTAAATCTTCAGGTGTCACACTCTTGTCAAATACAGCCGCTGGATTGGTCGGTGCATCAAATGTCGCTGTATAGTAGATTTGTTTAAAGTTTACAACTTCAATTTGCTTTTCACCCTTTTGCACAGCCTCAAAGTCAATCTTGAGCGGTGCACCTGCTTTTTCAAAGTCTGCACCAAATTTTGCTTTCAATTGATTCATGCTATAGGCTGTAGTTGATTCATACTGAACACGGGCAGGAACGGAATGGCTAGATGAGTAATTCTTTGTCCATCTTTCAACCAAGGTATTCATCGCAGACTGCATACCACTAGTTGTAGGATCTGCTTCAATTCGGCTGTCAGACTGAATCATACCAGGTAAATCGACGCTGACTGTCCCCTTTGCACGGGCAAGACTAATCAATTCTGGCTGATTTTCTAGCAGATTTTGGTTTGCTTTATACAAGCCACCTAGGAAGACATTTTGATTTCCATTGATGGAAACATCTGCTGTGCCTGTAGAGAGGGTTTTCTTGATTTTTTCTACAACGACAAACTCTCCATTTTGTTCCTTAGCACTTGTGTTGTAGCGATTTTCTAAGGTTTCTCCCTTGCGAGTTAAAATATCTAAAGGATTATAAGTTAAGCCAAAAAGGTAGTCTTTCAATGCTGATGTTTGATCTACTACTGGTGCAGTTCTATCCTGTCCAACTTGAGTTGTTGCTGAACGAAATACTTCCACTTCTGCCAAGCTCAATGGGGTATTTTTAGTTTTCAACTCCACTTTTACATAACGAGCGCCTTTGGCTGTGAAGAAAACTTCAAGTTCTGGCTTCCCACTCAAACTATCAAAGTGTTGACGAGCAACTTCTTGTTTTGCTTCATTTAACAAAACAACATCAAAATTAGAAAGACGATTAGCTACATTCCCATCTCCACGATTGTAAAGTTTAACTTTTCCAACATTCTCTGTTTTTCCAAGATCGACTTGCCACCAAGCATTGTCTTCAAAGTTTGTATGCGTTACAGAATGGTGCCCATAGTCACTATCAACATTACCATCCACTGCTCGTGTAGCAGCTCCTCCATAAGCAGTAGAACTTTGACTAGCTTGTTTTCCACGAGCGATGTTTTCTGTCTCAACTGGACGATTCCCTTGCTCTGTAGCCAAAGCTACTCCCTGAGCGCTCAATAAAAAGGCCGCAACAACAGCACTACACACACCGAGTCCACACTTTTTGACAAAGCGATGCAAACGTTTTTCTTGATTCATTCCTTATTCCTCCGTTTTTAAATGAATACGTTTTCCTATTTGTCTATAGTTTATCAAATTTCAAGTAAAAGTCAAGCACAAATCAGCAAAAAAGTCAAGAAAATAAGAAGAAAACGTTTGCTGAATTTTTCTGATATTTTCTTTAGATTTCCAGTAAATACTATAGTTTGGAAACTAGATAAAACTTGAGAAGGGCTAGCTTTTTCTCTTCCTATTTATAGTTTCACTAGATGAACTTTTTAAAGAAATATTAGAGAGCAATTTCTGAATAAAAATAGCTGGGAACATATCCTCTTCCTAATAATACGTCTTGTCTTATGTGACATTTTTATACTCTTCGAAAATCAAATTCAAACCACGTCAACGTCGCCTTGCCGTACTCAAGTACAGCCTGCGGCTAGTTTCCTAGTTTG
>NZ_VMMZ01000029.1:0-27221 GCF_013277475.1 Streptococcus sp. k-628 | reverse complement strand
TTTGAGGTTGTGGATAGAACTGACGAAGTCAGTAACCATACCTACGGCAAGGCGACGTTGACGTGGTTTGAAGAGATTTTCGAAGAGTATAAAACAAAAAACCGCCTAGATAATACCTAAACGGATGCTTGAAATAATCTAACAAGTTACAACTTAGCTAGTCCATTTAGATATTCATCTATATGGACCACAATCAAAAATCTTAGCCACATAGATACAAACAAATTGCTTGAACTGTTTGCATCCATGGTGACATGTCTACAAACACTATCTAAAGTAGCTAAAGTAAAAGTTTTGATTCATCGTTACAGCTTGTTTCTTATTCATTTCTTTTTCTGCTTTCTTTTTTGATGTTTCCTATCTTACCACCTTTTTCATCAGCTGTCAAGAATATTTCAGAATTTTTTAAAATTTTTCGAAAATTCTTTCAGAACGTTTTCAAATTCTTTTAGGATAATTTCAAAGATTTGCCCATTAGACAAAATAGAACGATTTGAAGGCGTTTATGATATTTAGCTGTACTAGAATCTTTTAAAAGTGTTTTGATGGCTTGTATTTCTTCTTTGATTGATTTCATATCACTATTATATAATGCGTTTTGATTTTAGTATAGCATTAAACTAACTCTTGGCAGTCGGACAAAAAATCGACAGTTATTTTATACTGTTTAAAGTCAATAGTCAATACGACAATCTCTTTACTTTTCGGTTATCAACTCTGTAGATTGCTAACATATCCAAAATAAGCCAAGTATCCCGAGGATAGGCAACATATCTAGGTGTCCAGATAGGATTAAACTTTTGTTTATACTGTCTAAGACCACTAAATGAATAGAATCGATTAGTGAAGGCATAGATGAGATAGGCTACTTTTTCTTGTAGAAAGCTATGTTTCTCAGTTCCTACATTTGATAACGGCGCCATACCTAATTCAAATAAACGAACTCCTTCTCCTTTAAAATGAAGTAATAATTTCACAAAGAGATAATCCATAATACCATTGGGTGCTGTCCTTAAGTGGTAGCGCATCAAATCGATGCTAGCTTCTTCAGGACCATTACAAGCTAAAAAGGTAACAAAAGCCTGAACCTTATCTTCCTGATCCCTTACAAGAGCTATTGGTGCTAATTGAATGTACTTCTCATCAAAAAATCCAAGTGAAAACCCTTTTTCTTGGCGACCATCTAGCCAATTATCCGATATTTCTTTAAGGGTGTTAAGCAACTTCTTATCAAAAGGTGGTTGTAATACTTGAAATTGATACCCCTTGCTTTCTAATCGATTAACAACTGTTCTAAATTTCTTTCCTTGTTTTCCTTCGGTTGTAAATCCATCCAGTAATACCTGAGCAGTCTCCCCGAATTTCATAAAGTCGTACCCATATTCATGAAGTAATAGGGTGGTTTCTTGATTAATTTCGTAGAAAATAACAGAGACATTTGTGTCCTCCGCATCCTCTAAAAACTTCGATAAGCCTTTTTCTAAGTATCCTGACTGTGCCAGTGGATCCGACATAACGACACATTTATTATTTTCAATTGCAAATTGGAAAACAACCTTGTCTTGACCATCCTCTTGGTACCAATAAAGGTATTTGTCATCTAAATAAGCCAGAGTAGCATCTAAATTTATATTTGGTATTGTTGCAATAAAGTCTTGATAACGTTGCTTATCGAAAACTTCTCCAAAATTCTCTTTGGTTTGATTGCTCTCACGGAGTACCAAAACATACGAAATCACCAATATCAGAGACGTGCCAAAAAGATGAATCCAGTGTGTAATCAAATAAGGAAGATGTTTAACTTCAAATACATGATGAGGGTTCAAATGTCCTAACAAAACAAGGGTCAAGAAGAAACTTCCACCAATATACGATATATCCTTACAACAATCTTCCCAAGCATAAATATAATGACTGCGAACAAATGTATTTCTGATCCACCATATGATAGACAAAATAATGATTAGCAAAAAACTACTTGCTAATGAAAGACTACCAATATTCAAATAAACAAGGCTTACTAGACCTAGTACAGTAGCGAATGGTAATGTAAATTTTAAACGTCGTTTAACTAGTCTTGCAAGAAGGAAGAAGTGAACGCCGAGAATAATACTAGGAAGTTGAAAAACAAACTGTCCAGTGCTAGGTGAAAGTTCTTTAAACAAAGGAAGATGTCCTAATTCTTGAGGAACTATAGCTGACACCACGAGGAAGAAAGCAAAAAGTCGCAACCCCCAAACCAATACTATAGTGGATAGTGATCCAATAACCTTTTGAGGAATTCCCAAATATTTCTCATTAAGTCGACCACCCATATTTTTTAAGAATAAAACAACTCCTAAACAGAAAGGAAGAATATAATAGAATAAACGAAATACTAGTAACCAACTTAGCGCCTGATCTTTATCAATACCAAGGCCAACTAAACCAGATACCATAATTAAATCGAAACTACCTAGGCTACCAGGAATCATCGATATAATCCCAATTGTAATAGCAATCATAAAGAGGGGAATTACATCATAAATTGGTAAATTGTAGCCTAAAACATACCCAACCAAAAGGAAAAAACTTAATACACTAGCCCAATCAAGGGCAGAAGTTAACACTAAAGATAAAATTGTCCTTCCACTCAATTGACCAAAATAGACCCATTTTTTTCTATTTGAAACAAATAAAATAATTGGAAGATAGAGACAAGCTCCCAAAAGAGCTGGCCAATATTGTTTAATCCCCATTGAAATAGGAAATATAATTGTGAAAATTAAACTTATCAGTGCAAACAGTGAGAAACCACTCATAAAATAAGGGATGACACGAGAAATTCCTTGCATACTTTTTTCAGAGCGTTCTTCATCTACATAGAAAGAATAGCGTAAACCAACATCCACCAAACCGGCAAAGCCAATCATATTATTCAAGCTATTTATAGTCCAACTTGTTTCTAGTAAGTAAGATAATTTTTGTTTCTGATTAAGTTCTTTATTTAGGATTCTATCATAGAGCATCATTGGCGCAACAGCCATAGAACCGAGCAAAGCTAAACTAATGACTTTTATTGGAGAGAGTTCCCCAAAGATTGCTCCAACCTTATCAAACGAAATTGTCTTAAAAAGTCTGATTATCTCTACAATAACTAAACTAACAATAGATAAAAATAAGGTAATCTTGATGAGTGTCTGCCATTTTTTCATGCAATTCAAAATTGTTCTCACAAGCTCGTCCTCTTATCCTAATAAAGTTTGTAATATTGGAATAACAACGATAAATAGAACCGTACTTAGAGTCACCACATTCGTAGAGAATTCCACATCTCCTTTTCCCTGATTAGCAAGGATTGGGAGAACAGCTAGAGCTGGTGTAGCGGACTGAATCATAAAGGTCTTAAATTCTACTGTCGCCATATTTGGTGCAGAGAACTTCAATACAAGAAACATAATCAGAGGAGCTAGGATAAAGCGTCCAACTAAAGTGACAATTGTATCTTTATCAAAAGTAATAGTATTCAAGCCTGCCTTTGCAAGAACGATACCAATATAAATCAGAGATAAGGGAGTTACGATATTTCCAACGTAGGTTAAGGTATTCGTTGCGAAATCTGGAATGGAGATTCGGAGAATCAAAAATAGTAGAGCGACAAGAAAACCTACAAGCGGAGCTGGAAGCAATTTCTTCCAGTCAAATTTAGTTTTCTTCTTGCTTTGACCCGATTTACTATCGCTCGTCATCACATACACGCCTAATGTCCAGGTGGAAATCGTGTTGGTGATATAGTAAATTAAGAAATATGGAAGAGCCTGATTACCAAAAAGAGCAACGTTTAATGGTAGACCGATAAAAATAGTATTGGCATTCACAAAGGTATTAATCATGGTTCCTCGCCGTCCTGGACGAACCTTGAAAAGCCTAACTGCAATATAAGCTACTATATATCCCAATTTAAATGCTACAAAAGTATAAAAGAGTCCTCCAGAAAGACTGATTAGTTTATCTAGCGTTAGGTATTTCATCACCGACACAAAAATTGACGCTGGCAAGGCTACATTCATGATCAAACGAGATAGATTGGATCCAAAACTATCTCCAAACCATCCCCTCACCTGAAGAATATACCCCAAAACAATAATAGCAATAATCGGAATGATACTCGTAATCGAGGTTAAAAAGAGTGACATAGGTGTCCTTTCTAAATTACTTAAGTCCACAGCCCATACAAATCTGCCACTATAGAAGGATAGCAGCAGAAATGAATTATTTATACTCTGGATACCACTTCAAATCACGAACTGCTTTGGCCATATCTGTTTCCTTAGCGCGTGCAAGACCTTGCTCTTGTGCTTTTTTAGCGACTGCTTCTGCTACTTTAATAGAAACATCTGCTACATACTTGAATGGTGGCAAGACAGGAGCTCCTGGTTGGCCTGGATTGACAATACCACTCAATGAATGCGCCGCTGCTCCAATCATTTCATCAGTCAAAAGACTTGCTTCAGAAGCCAGCATACCTAGACCAAGACCTGGGTAAATCAGGGCATTATTTGCTTGACCAATCACATAGTCTACACCTTTATAAGAAACCGTATCAGCAGGAATTCCTGTTGCGACAAAAGCTTTGCCATCTGACCATTCAATCAAATCTTTGGCACTAGCTTCTGCCAATTTAGTTGGATTTGACAAAGGGAAGATCATTGGGCGTTCTGTGTTTTCACACATAGCTTCTACTATTTCTTTAGTGAAGGTATTAGGCTGAGTTGAAGTTCCTACAAGAATGGTTGGCTTCACAGTCTTCACTACTTCAAGCAGGTCAGCCAACTTCTCTGCGTTACTAAAGTCAGCACGTTTCTTAGCAAATGGTTTTTGCTCTGGTGTCAAGTCATCCATGTCATCAAAGAGAAGACCTTGTTTATCAACCATAAAGAAACGTTTATAGGCTTCTTCTTCAGAAAGACCTTCACTTACCATTTCACGAAGAACACGAGAGGCAATTCCTGCACCCGCAGTACCACCACCATAGCAGAGATAAACTTGATCTGTTAATTTTTCACCACTAATATCCAGCGAACCAAAGATACCACCCAAGGTAACGATTCCTGTACCTTGAATATCATCATTAAAGGTCGGAATTTGTTTCCGGTATTTTTCAAGAATATTGGCTGCATTCAAGCGACCAAAATCTTCCCAGTGAAGGTAGAGTTTAGGAAAGAGACGTTCTGCTGTTTGAACAAATTGGTCAATGAAATCGTAGTAACGATCTCCGCGAACCCGTTCGTGACGATTTCCTAAATAATTAGGATTGTTACGAAGTTCTTCACGGTTAGTCCCTGCATCAATGACTAAAGGAAGGACCATCGAAGGATCGATTCCAGCAGCACCCGTATAGACCATCAATTTCCCAACAGAAATATCGACACCATTTGTTCCCCAGTCGCCAATTCCAAGGATTCCTTCTGCATCTGTTACAACAATGAGACGAATCTCGCGATCCCCGGCAGCGTTTTTCAAAGTAGCTTCAATATTTTCAGGATGATTGATATCAAGATATCCCGCATATTGGGGATCTACAAAAAGATCACTATAGCCTTCAATGGTATCTGCAATGGTTGGATCATATACAATTGGATTGAATTCTTCCAAATGTTGAGAAAAGAGGTAATAGAAAAGAGTCCTGTTGGTATTAAAAATTTCCATTAGGAAAAGACGTTTTTCCAAATCATTGGCTTTTGTTTGCATTTGTGCATAAGTTTGCGCCGCTTGTTCTTCAATCGTTTGAACATACGGTGGCAGTAAACCAATAAGGCCTAGTTCTTTTCGCTCTTCTAAGGTAAAGGCAGTACCTTTATTGAGGAAAGGATTGTTTAAAATATCATGTGCAGTCATAGTGCAACCTCCTTTTTATTTATATTATACCACATGAAACGAATTGTTCATGAAACGTTGTTGTTTAAATAATACAATTGTATACGCATATGTTATAATGAGTCTACGAGAACAATTTCTAATAGGCTCTTTGATACTTAAAACACTATTATGGATAATACTTTAAGTTGTTATATTTTATAAATTTCTGAACTCATCAAACTCTCGATGATCACTCTTGTATACGCATATGTTATAATGAGTCTACGAGAACAATTTCTAATAGGCTCTTTGATACTTAAAACACTATTATGGATAATACTTTAAGTTGTTATATTTTATAAATTTCTGAACTCATCAAACTCTCGATGATCACTCTTTTCTAAAAGTTTCGAGTAAAAGAAACCAATCATACAAATTGATAATCCTAATTAAAATAAATATCCTATAAGTATGTTGTATAATACTTTGTATTTTTTAAGGTGTTTTTTTGTCATATAAAACTTGTATTCTATTTATATGACAACTAAAAACTATTTACAACAATATATTTCCCAAAAAGTGAAATATTTTCGAACACAGAATAAAATGAGCCAGGAAGAACTTTCGGAACAAGCAGGACTCGGGCTTAAGTATATCAATCAACTTGAAAACCAAAATGTGAATCTGACCATTCACAGTCTTGAAAAAGTGATTGACGCCCTAGAAATGACCCCAGAGGAATTTTTCAATTTTGATAGCCTTGAATCAACCTCTGATAAGAGTGACAATCTTTCACTCAAAAGAATCAGCATGAAGATTAAACAGCTCCCTATTGATAAACGAGAAAAGATGTTGGTCATTTTTGAGAGTATCTTAGATAATCTTTGAGATCCCTGACTCACTTACATTTTAACTGGTGAATACTCGTATAGTCAAATTGTAGGATACGGATAAAAATTATTTATCTGCTGTTTTCCACTTATTTTCCTTCTCCAACTAATGAAAGTGAGCCCATATGAATTTAAAAGATCTACAATATTTTTATGACCTCTGCCAGCTTCAATCCTATACGGAAGTAGCAAAACAACATAAAGTCAGCCAACCATCTATTTCTTATGCTATCAAGCGCTTAGAGGAATCCTTTAACTGCAAATTGATTTACCATGACCCCTCGCATCGTTCCTTCAAGCTAACTCCTCAAGGACAAATCCTTCTAAAGCATACAGAACTGATTTTACCTGAGGTCATTTCTACTCGCAAAGAAATTAATCGCTCCTTGGCACAATACTCTACTGTAGGATTCCCTCCTATTATCATTCAGTATCTCTTTACTGCCTTAAACGAAAAAGATAAATTCGATTTTTTAAAAAAGGTACGCCCTATCCGCGGTGGCTCCGTGGAGTTATTAAACCTTCTCCTTAAGGGAGACCTTGATGCAAGCCTACTCGGTTTGATTGAACCTCTCAACTATCCTTCAATAGAGTCACACGAGCTATTTCATAAAGAACTATATGTCATTTTATCTAAGAACCATCCTTTTGCCACTGCTCCTTCCCTCGCTTTTGAAGAATTAGCAGATCAATCCTTTATACTCTTAGATGAACACTTTGTTCACCTGAAAGCTTTTGAAACGCTTAATCAAAAGTATCAAAACAAGGCAGAAATATTCTTTAAGACTGATGACATTGCCATCCTTAAAGAACTTTTAAAGAAAGGGATTGGCCTTAGTTTACTGGCTGATATCGCACTTTCTGATGAAGATGATGATTTAATAAAAATTCCGCTTATACCGAAGGACAAGATAACTTTTACAGTTTATTACGCTTACCTTAAATCAGCTACACCGTCATCAGAAGTAGAAGCCTTATTTAATCTCCTTAAATCATATGAATAGAAAAAACTCTAACTATCAATGAACTGATAGCTAGAGTTTTTTTACATTGTAGATATTATTCTCAATGAAAATCAAAAAGCAAACTAGGAAGCTAGCCTCAGGCTGCTCAAAACACTGNNGATAAGACTGACGAAGTCAATCACACATATACGGTAAGACGACGCTGACGTGATTTGAAGAGATTTTCGAAGAGTATTAGACTTTAGTAGATTGAAGCTAGAGTAATACGCCGCGACTTCTAAACCTTTTCTAGAAATTGATTTGACTTTCCTAATCGAGTTGTTCAGATTTTATTTCATCTCACTATAATTCAATGATTTTCTAAGAATTCTATTTCTTTCGAAAATTCTTTCAGAATACTTTCAAAGTTTTTCAAATCAGTCCAACAAAAAAAGGTTTATAATTTCCATAAAAGTTGACATGGAAATTATAAAACCATTATTAGTTTAATCCTTGTTGATAACGTGCCAATTCAGCTTGGTTCGCCCAAACATAGTGACCTGGACGGATTTCAACCATAGATGGCTTATCAGTCTCATAGTCATGTTGACTTGGGTCGTAAACCTTCAAGACCTTCTTGCGTTCCAAGATTGGGTCTGGAATCGGTACCGCTGAAAGTAAGGCTTGAGTATATGGGTGAATTGGATTGTTAAACAATTCTTCTGTCTCTGCAACCTCTACAATAACACCCTTGTAAATAACTGCGATACGATCTGAAATAAAGCGCACAACCGACAAGTCATGGGCGATAAAGAGATAGGTCAAACCAAGTTCTTTTTGGAATTTTTTGAGCAAGTTCAAGACTTGGGCACGAACAGAAACGTCCAAGGCTGAAATTGGCTCATCCGCAATAACAAAGTCTGGTTGCATGACCAAGGCACGGGCAATACCGATACGTTGACGTTGACCACCTGAGAACTCATGAGGGTAACGAGTCAAGTGCTCAGCAAGAAGCCCCACTTCACGGATAATATTTTTAACTTTCTCTTTACGTTCTTCGTCATCTTTGAACAGATGATGATTGTAAAGACCTTCAGAAATAATATAATCAACAGTCGCACGTTCATTCAAACTTGCGGCAGGGTCTTGGAAAATCATCTGGATACGACGAATCAATTCTGCAGCTTGTTCACGCGATTTCTTACCATTAATCTTTTGACCCTCAAAAATAATATCACCATTACTTGTATCATTGAGACCGATTATCGCACGACCAATAGTTGTTTTCCCACTACCTGACTCACCAACAAGCGAGAAAGTTTCTCCCTTGTTGATAAAGAAGTTAGCATTTTTAACCGCGACAAACTTCTTACTTCCTTCACCGAAGGAAATTTCTAAATCTTTGATTTCTACTAATTTTTCAGACATTTCCTTCCTCCTAGTCTTCCAGATGGGCAAATCCCATTTTCTCACGGATCTTATCATGGAGATTTGCAATCACAGCTGGTTTTTCTACTTTTGGAGCATCCTCATGAAGAAGCCAAGTTTTAGCCCAATGTGTCTCTGATACTGAGAATTGAGGAGCTTTTTGTTCGAAGTCAATCTGCATTGCGTAGTCAGAACGCAAGGCAAAGGCATCCCCTTTCAGATCAGTATAAAGTGACGGAGGTGTTCCTGGGATTGAGTAAAGATCCCCTTTATCATCAGCAAGCTGAGGCAAGCTAGACAAGAGACTCCATGTATATGGATGGCGAGGGTCATAGAAGACTTCCTCAACAGTTCCATACTCAACGATTTCTCCTGCATACATAACCGCTACCTTATCCGCAATACTTGCTACCACACCAAGGTCGTGAGTGATAAAGATTGTTGTGAAATGGTACTCGTTTTGTAAAGATTTGAGCAAATCAATAATCTGTGCTTGAATGGTCACATCCAAGGCTGTTGTCGGCTCATCACAGATCAAAACATCAGGTCGGCAGGCAAGGGCAATAGCAATTACGATACGTTGACGCATTCCTCCAGAATATTGGAATGGGTATTCATCAAAACGTCTATCTGCGTCTGGAATCCCAACCTTATTCATGTAGTCAATGGCCAATTCTTTCGCTTCTTTAGCTGTTTTTCCTTGGTGTTTTACAATAACTTCTGTAATCTGGCTACCAATTGTTTTAATTGGGTCCAAACTAGTCATTGGATCTTGGAAGATCGTCGCAATCTTAGCGCCACGAATTTGTTCCCAATCTTTATGAGAAGACAAGGCTGTCAAGTCCTGACCACGGTAGTCAATGCTACCTTGGGCAATGCGACCATTTTCTTCAAGCATACCTGTGAAAGTCTTTGTCAAAACAGATTTTCCTGATCCTGACTCACCTACCAAGGCTAATACTTCTCCTTCAACTAGTTCAAGAGAAACGCCGCGAATGGCTGTCAATACTTTGTCACGAACGTCAAATTCCACGACAATATCGCGAGCAGTCAAAATTACATTTTTTTCTTTTGTCATTTCTACTCCTATCTATGTGTACGTGGATCACTAGCATCCGCTAAGTTTTGACCAACTACGAAAAGGGACAAGGATACCAAGACAAGGGTTGTCAATGGAATCCAGAACAAGTAAGCATTAGTTGTTACGTTTTGTGAATAATCTGAAATCAAACGACCCAAACTTGGCACTGTAATTGGTAATCCAAGACCGAAGAAAGACAAGAAGGCTTCGTATGAGATAAAGCTTGGAAGCATTTGAGTCATGGTTGTCACAATAACAGATACCAATTGAGGCATGATGTTTTTAGCAACAATCTTCAAGGTTGGTGTTCCCAAAGTACGTGACGCCAAGTTGTATTCCAAATCACGGTAACGCAAGATTTGCACACGGATCATGAAGGCAATTCCAATCCATGTCGTCACACTCATGGCAAAAATCAGATTCCAGAATCCAGCTCCGATTGAGTAAGTCAAGACAATAACAATCAAAAGAGATGGGATGTTTGAGATGACGTTATAAACTTCCATCATGACACGGTCAACTGATTTTGAAATTCCCCAAATACCACCGACAAAAACACCGATAACCAAGTTAATCACTGTCGCAATCACAGAAATGAGGATAGAGTTACGAGCTCCGAACCAGACACCGTCAAAGAGCGATTTACCGTTACTGTCTGTACCGAACCAATGCTCCGCATTTGGCTTGATATAACGAGCACTAAAGTCGTTTACCTTGCTGACATCATTGAAATCAAACTTAGAAAACATTGGGTAGATGAAACTCATCAAAATGATGGCTACCAAGATTCCCAACATGACTACAGTTGATTTTTTCTTCATAAATTGTCTAAACACTGATTTCCAGTAAGAATATGCTGGCGCATCAATAGTTTCAGAGGCAAAATCGTCACGTTTTACAAACTGAAATTTTTCTTTATCGATTGTAGACATTATTTGCCTCCTTTCTCAGTCAATTTAATACGTGGGTCAATAATCGTCATCCAAATATCTCCCAAAAGAAGTGAGAAGATAGAAATACATGTAAAGATGAAGACAAGACCAACGACCATAGAGTTATTAGATGCTTTTACAGAGTCAATCAACATTTTACCCATACCTGGGAAGGCGAAGACTGTTTCAGTAAGGGTTGCACCACCGATAACCCCAATAACGGCACCAGGAATTCCTGAAACCAGCGGAACCATGGCATTTTTAAAGATGTGTTTGTTTGAAATTTCTTTTTCAGACAAACCTTTTGCACGAGCAAAACGAACAAAGTCTTGTGATTGCAAGTCAATCATGTAACGACGAATCCAAATAGCTGTACCAGGAGCACCCAACAAACCAAGGATTACTGCTGGTAAAACGTAAGAACGCCAATCTCCAGCCCCTAAGATAGGGAATGAATCTGGTAAACCAATTGAGGAACCAATCAATCGAACAATATAAACAAGGGCGATTGTTGGAAGCGCCATCAAGAAGGTCAAAGCCCCTGTTGAGAAACTATCGATCCAAGTGTTCTTGAAACGAGCCATGGCTGAACCAAGTGGCACGGCAATCGCATAAGAAATCACCAAACCAATCAAACCAGCAATAGCAGAGCTGACAATCATAGATGGATATTGGTAATTACTTTCAGTCGCTGTATAAGGATCATCTTTCCCATAGCTAGCTACTTCACGAGAGTCAGCCTGACTAGGTGACTTGTAGGTTCTTGAGTAAATATTTACAGAAGACGTTTTCTTACCTGTTGGGAACTGAACTTGAGCAGTTTTGGTTTGTCCTTGACCTTGAGTAATAACCTGAAGAACTGGTGTATTAGCATAGGTTGGATAAGAGTCACCTAAATTGATATTCACAAAGTTTTGATGAACAAATGGGAACTGACTGTTGAAGTACAAGAGATATTTATGTTTAGTACCCGAACCGACCAATGACCATCCGATAGCTGGATCATTTTCGAAACGAAGGTAACGTTTCAAGTCTGGATTTTCAGGGTCTTGAATTTTATTTGTATGGTCAATGTCAATCAAGTTAGCATAGAAGTGAAAAACACGTTCAAAAATGGGGATTTCACGAGTAGCATAAAATTGACCACTTTCAGTAAATTCTCCCAAAGTCCAACCATGACCTAATTGATTGATGTACTTTTCATAAATAGCTTTATTGGTCGCATTTGCTTCTACTGTTACAGAAGAATCCATGCTACTTGCCTTTTCTTGCAACTCTTTAGTATCGTAATACTCAATGTAGCCCATACGCTCAAACACAGTATTTTCATAGTTATCACGTTTATCAGCTGTTGTCGCAATTTTATTATAGTTAGGATCCTGCTTGAAAATCAATTTTCGAGGAACCAAGGTATAGATAATCGTGTAGGTCAAAGTCGTTACTAAGAAAATCGAAATCAATGACCGCAAAACACGCATAAAAATATATTTTTTCATATTATTTCCTTTAAAAATCCCAAAAGAACCTTCTCCTCATGGAGAGAAAGTTCTATTAGAAATTATTTACTTCACATGACTTGCCAATTCTTTTTGAGCTTTCTCATTTGATTCAGCTTTTTCTTTCAACCATTTTTCACGAGCTTTTTCATACTCTTTCTTAGTCACCGCTTTATCTTGTAATTTCAAATATTTGAAGTAAACATCTGACCCCTTAGAGCCTGTTTGCGCAGAAGCTCCAGTAAATGGAACAACTCGTGAAAGCACCGGTGCTGCACCAGCAGAAGCCATAGCAGGAATAAAGAGTGAACTATCTGTCAACCATGCTTGAGCCGCTGCATATTTTTCATAACGGACATTCAAGTCGCTTGTCTCTTTGGCAGCTTCATCAACTAATTTATCGTATTCTTTCAAACCAACTTGAACTACTGAAGGGCTATTTGGATTATCAAATCCTAAATATGTTTTTGTAGTTTCACTACTAGTTGTTTTTAAAATATCCAGGTAAGTAGATGGGTCTTGATAGTCTGGCCCCCATGAAACCCCTCCCGATACATCCCAATCCTCAGCTGACGCATTAGCAGCATAGTAAGTGATATTAAGAAATTCATCTCTTGTCATTTGTTGAATATCAACCACGACATTTTCAGCACCAAGAACTGTTTCTACAGATTGTTTAAAGGACTGAATACGGGCGATGTAGCCTTTTGATGCTTGGTCTACTGGAACATCCAGATGAATAGGAAACTGAACGCCATCTGCTTCTAAAGCTTTCTTAGCTTTCGCAAACTCTGCCTTGGCCTTGTCAGCATTGAATAAACCATCCTGCCCATCAGCTAAATTCACACCTTTCCACTCATCTCCATAAGCAGGAAGTTGAGCAGCGACTAAATCACCAAAGGTCTTCTCACCAACTGAAACAAAGTCTGGTTTTACAAATAAATTACGAACTGCTAAAGCTGCTCCATCTTTACCATTGATTTGAGCTGAGTAAGCTGAGCGATCAAGAGCAAAATTCAAGGCTTGACGGAAATCTTTGTTAAGCAACGCCTTCTTAGTAGCTGCTTTCTCTGAATCTGTAGTTTTAGAAGTATAGTTGTAACTTTGGCGATCAATATTCACACCCAGACCAGCAATCCCAGAGCCTGGTTGTGTGTAATAGATATTGTCCTTGTATTCTTCTGCAACCTTAGAATAGTTGGAGCTGGTAGGGAAAAGACGGGCATAACTATAAGCTCCACTAGTGAAGTTACGCTCTAGCGACTCCTGATCTGAGCCATCATAGTAAGCTAGATTGATAGTATCTAGGTGGACGTTTTCTTTGTCCCAATATTGCTCATTTTTCGCAAACTCTACAGAAGATTTTGCAGTCAACCCTTTCAACAAGAATGGACCGTTATAAAGCAAGGATGTCGGATCTGTTGGTTTAGCAAAATCGCTTCCTTTTGATGTTTCGAACTCTTCATTCAGAGGCCAGAAAATGGAATAAGTCAACTTAGAGTTCCAGAACGGTTCAGGCTGGTTCAAAGTGTATTGTAACGTATAATCATCAACCGCCTTGACACCAACTGTTGAAAAATCTGTTGAAGTTCCTGATAGATAATCCGCCAAGCCTTTAACCGAATTTTCAGCTAAATACATAGCTTCTGATTTTTTATCTGCTGCGTGTTTTAAACCGTTCACGAAATCTTTAGCAGTCACCTCTGCATATTCTTCTCCATCAGAGGTAAACCATTTAACCCCTTTACGAATCTTATAAGTGTAGGTCAAACCATCCTTAGAGACTTCCCAATCCTCTGCAACTGCAGGAGCAAGATTCCCGTAATTATCGTTAGTGAATAAACCATCAATCCCATTTGAAGTCACTACTTTTGTACTATTTTTACTTGAAATCAGGTAGTCCAAGGTTTCTGGGTCTGCTGTATAAATATAGCCATAAGCTTTAGGGGCTGATGAATCAGATGATTTTGAAGAACTGCATGCTGCAAGTACACCTGCTGCTAATAAAACAAGACCTGCTGTAGCAAATACACGACTTTTTTTCATTTTCTACTCCTCTGTTTATGTGAATTATAGATTGACAACCATTATATCATATTATCCATTAAAAATCAAACAAATTTTCAGAATATTTAGGCTTATTCATACAAATTTTTCATTTTTTCTGAATATATGATTCAAATTGTCGTTCGAAGTATCAAAGGCTACAGCGAAAATAGGAAAGTTGACGCAGAAACTTTAGAGCTTAGAAAGACCTATAGTAAAATGAAATACAGACGGAACAATGTGATTTTGGAATTCAAACTAAATTATAACAATATTGTAGAAGTATCATTCTAGTATTCAAGATTCAGTTTACTATATCTTTTTCACACCAACCTTATTCCGAATTCAATTACTTTCGTGATTTACACATATAGATTAAGACTATCTTTTATACTTTAAAATTTCTCGCTACCTTATCCACTATATGCTCCTCGCTATCACGTTTCTATTCATAGCCTACGATTTCACTATCCCTTCCTCTGACAATTCTTATTTTCTGCGTCAGACTTAAAACGATCTATCCCCAGACCATTTTAATCCACTACCTCACGATAGTCAGGCTTGGGGAGCGCTATTGTATTCGCCGGTAGTGGATCCCTACAGAGGACTTACACCTCAGATACACGACATGCCCAGTATATATAAAAAATCTCCTACACAAGGTAGAAGATTTCAATCTTATAAAACTTAATCCGTCATGTCCGATACCAAAGTTCGATGCTCCAATGGAATACTGCACATAACTAATAAGAAAATGAAACCTGACTGGATCCAGAAGAGAGCCAAGTCAAAGATTCCATGCACAGCAACCACTGTAAGGAAAGACAGATAAAGACCGATAATCGGACGTTTCCCCGACTCCTGACTCATATCCATCATCAAGCGGACAGGAGCAACAGAAGACAAAACTAATAAAATAGTCCCCACAATTCCGTAACTCAGAATCGTATCGATATATAGACTGTGAGCATGTTCATGATACGGAGCATTTATCCGAGGATAAGAGTGCATATAGGTCAATGGCCCTTCACCCCAAAAAGGATTTTGCTTAAATAAGGCCATCCCAGCATCCCAGATAGAAATGCGTTCTTCCATAGAAGAGTCTAAAGTCCCCATCCGAACTCCCAAATCACTAGAAAAGAGGAAGCTCAAGCCGATTGCGAAGACCCCAATACTAAGCCAAAAGGCCTTCCAGTTTTTAATGGTCGTAAAGAGATAAATAATGGCTCCAGCGATAATAGCAGGAAAGGCAGTTCGATTTTGCGTAAAGTTCAAACCAAAGAGATTAACAAAGCCTGCAATCACACAGAATGCTTTCAACCAATTCAACTTGGTCGTTGTAAACAGATAGAAGGCAATCATGATACAGAAACAACAAATAATTCCATAATAATTAGGATTAAAGAAGGTCACTTCTGCACGATTCTGATGCCATACCTGCATATTGGGTGAAAGAAAAGCATAGTTGAATTTCTTCACAATTTGGAAATGCTCTAAACTCGCAAAAGCAGCAGACAAGACACTACCAAACAAGACGAGCTGCAAAATCAAGCGAAAGAATTTATGGGATAAAATCGACTGATAGTGCAAAAAGAAAACAGTAAATAGAAACATTCCTACTGAAGCCACAAGACCCATCCAATTTTGTGCAAGAATGGATATAACAGTACTATAGCCAAGAAAAAGAAGCAGCATCGGATGCTCCCCCATTTTCTGAAGAATACTTTTCATGTCTCCTGTAAAAATCAAACTGATAATATATAAACAGAATACAACTACAAAAAGATAAAAGGGTAAAAAGATACTCAGGATAATTCCCAATAAAATCAGCTCTTTACTAGACAACCCTCTCAGCTTTTCAATAAAGCCTATTGATTTCAAAATGAATCCTTTCTCTCCAAATCAGTTGATTCAGATAATAGTAAGCTATCCTATATTGTACCACTTTTTTAGCAATTTGAAAACAAAGGAAACGTTTACTAAAATAAAAACCCTATTTTATCAACCATATCAAGGCTTCAAAATGTTACTTCAACTCCGTTATCAATTACCCGATAAGTCTGATTTTGCAAATCAATTTCTGCTACTGCTGTTACGGACTTATCTTTATTTTGACGTTTGATTACAATGCTGTGGGCTGTTGGTGTTTCAACGTCAATAGTTCCTTCTAGTTCAAAGGCTTCTGAACGGTTACGGAAAGAAAATAGATTGAGAAGGGCCTTCACTACAGGCCGTTGGACTTCTTCTGCTATTTCCTCATTGCTATAGTAATGACGATTAATATTTCGACCTTCTTTAGTTTCTTCTAATAATTTCAAGTCATTCTTGCCTGCTAATAGACCTACATAGTAAAGCTGAGGAATACCTGGGGCAAAAGCTTGAATTAGACGAGCGAGAAAATACTTGACATCATCATCTCCAAGCGCAGAATAGTAGGTTGAATTGATTTGGTAGATATCTAAATTGTTATACTCGGCACTGGAGTACTTACGTTTGACATTAGCTCCAACCTTATAGAGCTCATTTGAAGTATAGTCGATTTCCTCATCAGTCAGGATATCCTTGACATCCACCACTCCAATCCCATCATGGGTATCTAGCGTCGTAAATTGCTTCATCGGGCTCATCTTTAACCACTTAGCCAAACGCTCTGTTCTGGAACTGTAAAGAGTATAAAGTGTCACCATTGGAAGAGCAAAATCATAAACATAGTAATCATGGTCTGCTATTTTAAACTGAATCGAATAATGTTCATGAATCTCAGGTAAGAGCTCTGTCCTATACTCAGCAGCGATATCTCGAACTTTGTCCAATAAATCCCAAATATCTGGTTCCACAAAGAAATCATTAGTATCCAATTTCTTCACTGCATAAGCAAAGGCATCTAAGCGAATCAAATCACACCCATTACTTGCCAAGTGCTGAATGGTCTTACGGATAAATTCCATCGTTACTTCTTTGCTCACATCAAGATCAATCTGCTCCTCACCAAAGGTATTCCACAAATGTTCCACTGACCCATCTTCAAACACAATCTCTTGCTTTGGTGCACGATCCTTACGCTTGTAAATTAAATCTACATCAGACTGTGTCGGACGGTTTTCTGGCCAAAACTTATCCCAGTTTAAAAAGAGATCTTTAAATTCACTGGCTTCATGTTTTTCTTGATAGTCCTTATAATACTTGGATTGACGAGAAATATGATTAATCATAAAATCAAACATAAGATAATATCTCTCACCTAAACGCTTAACATCCTCCCAATCACCAAAAGCTGAGTCCACTTCGTCGTAGTCAACTGGCGCAAATCCACGATCACCTGTTGATGGGAAAAATGGTAAAAGGTGAACTCCTCCAATAGCATCTCCAAAATGCTCTTCCAAATTATCATATAAGTCTTTAAGATTATTTCCAAGGCTATCAGAATAGGTAATCAACATGGTTTTATTTTGAATTGGCATCATTACTCTCCTTTTTCTAATTGAAGCCAAGTCTCATATGATCTGGCTTCATAAATAAAATTCATTTTAAATCTCTATTTATCATCAAACTCGTACTAATATAGACTGTGATAAACAAAGTACTACTTTCTTGTTTTCTACATAGAATTATCAACAAGCTGAACTCTTCCTCTGTGTCAAAGACTATAGATTCCATGAGCTCTTCTTATACTATTCGAAAATCTCTTCAAACCACGTCAGCTTCACCTTACCGTAGGTATGGTTACTGACTTCGTCAGTTTCATCCACAACCTCAAAACAGNNATTTTCATTGAGTATTAAATCTCTGTTTATCATCAAACTCGTACTAATATAGACTGTGATAAACAAAGTACTACTTTCTTGTTTTCACATAGAATTATCAACAAGCTGAACTATTCCTCTGTATCAGGAATTATAACTTCTCTAGTCTCTTCTTACTTCACTGCCCCGTTGCTCATTCCTGAAATGATATGTTTTTGGAAGAAGAGATAGACAATGGTGATACTGATAATGCCGACAACGTATGAGGCAAAGCTTGGTCCGTAGTCGTTGAAATATTGTCCTGCGTAGTTGTATTGGAACAAAGGCAGAGTCCACATTTTGGAATCCCGGTTCAAGACAAGGAGTGGCAACATGAAGTCATTCCAGAACCAAAGGGCATTGATGATCATGGTTGTCGCATGCATCGGTTTCATCATTGGGAAGATGATGCGGAAATAGGTTGTAAATTTATTAGCCCCATCGATCTCTGCTGCTTCATCCAGACTTTCCGGGATCGATATTTTGACATAGCCAATATAGAGAAAGAGGGTCTGTGGAATCGCATAGGTCAAGTAGAGCAAGATCAAACCAAAGGTATTAGCCAAACCGAGTTTACTCATCATAACCGTAATCGGAATCATGATGACTTGGAAAGGTACGAAGATTCCGAGGATTAAGAGGGTATACATGATGGTAAAGGCTTTTCTTTTACTCATATTGCGAGCGATGGAGTAGGCTGCCATAGGAATAAAGATCATTACTGCAAGTAAAGACAAGACAGTGATGACGACAGAGTTCCAATAATAGCCTCCGATCCCATCAGCTAAGAGACGACTAAAGTTGTCCCATGTGAAGTTGGTTGGAAAGCCAAAGAAATTGTCTACAATATCCTTAGTGGGTTTGAAGGAACTAAAGAGGGTAGCAAGGAGCGGCACTAAAATCAGAACCGATCCTAGAATCAATAGAATGTATTTGCCAATCAGGTCTTTTCTTTCATCTTGTTTCATCATGCTTCTCCTCTTAAATTTCAAATTTCTTAGATACTCTCAATTGGATGATCGAAATCACTACAATTAAGAAGAACAAGATTACGGCAATGGCATAACCGAATTGGTTGTTTTTAAAGGCATAGTTATAAACCAAAAGCCCAAGTGAGGTTGTGGCATTGTTTGGACCACCACCGGTCATGGCAAAGACTTGGTCAAAGGCAGTCAGCCCACCTTTTAGGGCTAGGATAAAGACCATAGAGACACTTGGTAGCAAGTAAGGCAATTCAATGTTCCAGAAAACTTGCTTGCTAGTCGCGCCATCAATCCTTGCTGCCTCTGTAATCTCAGTTGGAATAGATTGCAAACCAGCTAGGAAGATGATGATGGGCATAGCCACCCCTTGCCAAAGAAGGACAAAGACAGCCGCAAAGATCGCTCCCCACTTAGTCCCTAAAAGACTGGTTTGGAGAAATTCAATATGAAGGGCATGCCCAATCGCTGGAAGACCGTAGTTGAAGACTTGCTTGAAAATCAAAGCCACTGTCAAACCAGACAAAACAGCTGGGAAGAAGAACCAAGCACGGAAGAAGGTTTGGCCTTTGATTTTAGAGTTCAAGACACGCGCAATGAAGATTCCGAGTGCAATCTCACCAACCACCATGGCAATCGTAATGATTGCGGTAAAGCCAATCGCATTCATGAATTTTGGATCCATGAAGAGGAGCTTAAAGTTGTTTAAGCCGACAAATTTGTAGTTGTAAGTCAATCCTGTCCAGTTGGTAAAACTGTAAAAGGCTCCTTGAAACATCGGCACATAGAAGAAAATTGCTTGTAACAAGAGGGGGATGACCACAAAAGCCCATGCCCAATATTTTTGTAATACTTTTTTCATAGTCTCTCTACTCCTAATCCACATCCGCTTTCATCGGGTTAAAGAAGGCATTCAAATCATTGACCATGCCTTGTTTATCACCGGTCAAGACATAGTTCATGGTCAAGGTATGGAAGTCTGCTTCACTGGTCCAGTATTGTTGCAACCAGACCAAGTGACGATCCGTAAAGGCATATTCGGTCATACCAGCAAGCGGTGAATCTTCTCCTGCTTGTTTGACCCCTTCAATCGCTGTTGGAGATCCGTCCACATCGTAGTATTTTTGCATGACTTCTGGACGGGTCATATATTCCACAAAGGCATTGGCTTCTTTTGGATGTTTGGTGGCGGCTGAGATAGACCATGCCAAGTCTCCCGCACCAACGGTTAAGCTTTGTCCTTTTTCTTTTCCTGGAATCATGAAGGTCCCAATCTTAAAGTTCGGTTTTTGTTCATTAATCGCTGTGATCGCCCAAGACCCATTTGGTGTCATGAGGACATCCCCACGTGCGAAGGCTCCGATAACATCGGTATAGCCAGCACCTTCCCAGTTCTTTTGCTTAGAGCCATTGATGCGAAGGATGTCCATGACCTTGATGTCATCTTTCATAATCGAATCCGACAATTTAATGGCATTTGGTTGAGAATAACGAAGGTATTGATTGGCTTCTTTTCCTCCACCTGTTGCTGTCGCAAAGGCTAATTGATTGTAACCATTGAGTGTCCAAGCATCTGCACCTGCAATTCCAAATGGTGTTTGTCCTTTAATAACGATGTCTTTGACTAACTGTTCAAATTCATCCCAGGTTTCAGGAACCTTCAAACCCAGCTCTTCGAATTTATCTTTGTTGTAGTAAATTCCATAAGCATTAGCTGTAAAAGGAACGTTGTAAACTTTTTCGTTTACAGCATATTTTTCAGCGTAGCCATTTTTCACGCGTTTCAGGTAGTCTTTGTTGCTCAAATCTTCAAAGACACCTGCTTTTGCCCATTCTTGCAGTTCGATGGACTGTGGGTAAATATTGACCACATCAGGCACATCTCCTGCGAGAACACGTGTCTTCAATACTTCACCAGCATTTGGTACATTGACGACTTTGACCTTGATCTTAGGTTTTTCCTTCTCAAAATCACGAGCGATTTCTTCCAAGGTTTTGGTCATTTCCTTTTTCTGGTTGAAATACTCGATGGTCACTGTGCCATCCGCAGATTTACCATAGTTGGAGCAAGCGCCGAGCCCAAACAAAGCTAAACCTGTAGTTGCAAGAAGTCCGATTTTTTTATACCATTTCATTGGAAAGCCTCCTTTATAAATTTATACACATTTATTATAGTCTTCTAAAAATATACTGTCTACTCAAAAAATCTCCTTGGGATAAGATAACAGTTAAGCCTGCATACATGAGTTCTGCACCTGAGTAAACTTCTCCATTTTCCTGTAATTCATACAGTCCCTCATTATCCAAATCTTTTAACTTTAAAGTTGTTTCCATGGTCTCTACAACTGATAAAACGCGAACGTAGGTTACAATCGTTTGATTTCCGTAGTTAAATTGTACAGCTGCTTCATTGGATGCAGAATCGGGATTGATTAGCCTATACTGTTGTCCTAACTGAACTACTGGTCGTAATTCTTTATACAAGTTCACCTGATTAGCAATCGTAGCTTTCTCTTCATCTGATAAACTTGTCAAATCAAGCTCATATCCCAAATTTCCCATCATTGCTACATGGCCACGTGTTTCTAATGGTGTCATTCGTCCCATCTGATGATTCGGTACTGCTGACACATGAGCCCCCATAGAAATGGTTGGATAGAGATAGGATGAACCGTATTGAATTGGTAAACGTGCAATAGCATCAGTATTATCACTAGCCCAGACTTGTGGGAAATAGCGCATCATACCAAGATCATTTCGCCCACCACCACCAGAGCAGGACTCAAAGAGAATATGGCTGTGCTGCTCTGTCAGATAAGAAACGAGTTCGTAAAGCCCCAGCATGTACTGATGAGATTGCATCTGTGTCTCTAGATAGTTCGATCCATTCCCTAGCTTAGTCATATTACGATTCATATCCCATTTAATGTAATCAATCTCATGATAAGATAGGAGTTGATCTAAGACATTTTTCAAGTATTCTACTACCTGAGGATTGGCAAGATTAAGTACTAATTGATTCCGAGAATAAGTATGCTCATAGCCTGGAACCTGAATAGCCCAGTCAGGATGTTTACGATACAAATCACTATCTACAGAAATCATCTCAGGTTCTAACCAAAGCCCAAACTGCAAACCTCTTTCGTGGATAGCTGAAATCAGACTTTCAAGACTTCCACCCAGTTTTTTCTCATTAACAACCCAATCACCTAAAGCACGATTATCATCAAAGCGATTGCCAAACCAACCATCATCTAACACAAAAAGTTCAATGCCAACTTTCTTAGCCTCATCTGCTAACTCTAACAGTTTTTCTCTCTGAAAGTCAAAGTAAGTAGCTTCCCAGTTATTGATTAGAATTGGACGTTCTTTTTTAGAAAATTTACTTGGCATAATGTGCTTAAGTACAAAATTCTGACTTTCATGACTAACACCAGTTAATCCCTTATCTGAATAGGTCATTAAAGCTACCGGTGTTTCAAAATTTTCCTCAGGGTCTAACTTCCAAGAAAAGTTTTCCGGATTAATCCCAATAGCCAGCCGAACTTCATTCAATTGATTCTTTTGAACAAAAGCTTCAAAGTTTCCACTATACATTAGTTGAATAGCAAACACATTCCCAGCATCCTCTGTGACTCCTTGATCACATAGTAGAAGAGCTGGTGTTTGAGCATGACCCGAAGCCCCACGGTTTGAACTAATCGAAAAGGTTCCTTGTTCTATCTGTTGACGTCTGACAGTCTTTTCACGAGCATAAGCACCCTGCAGAGTTACGATTTCGTAAGCTGCAGCAGGGAAATCAGCCATAAAAGAAAAATCTTTATGGATGACAACTTCCTGATTACTATTATTCTCTAATTTACTGTAGCTAGCAATTGTCGAATCATTATTAAAAGCAGTATAATACAAATTCAGACTAAGATGAGCCTTAGAATCTTCTAATATTAAGACAAGAGTCTCTGTATCGTCCATGCTATGTGGAGAAGGTAAGCCCTGTGGACCATTCTGACCTTTTAAAATCTTTGCTTCTATAAAACGAAAATCTGTTACTTCAGTTGCATCATGCTGAACCTGTATAGTTGGTTTCCTAAAATCTCCTAAGCCATGTTGCCCAAAAATCTGTCGCTGAGTATCTAAACTAAAGGTTCGATTATGAGCCGTTGGATTTCCTGAGAAGGCATGGTCTCGTTCATAAACACTATTGGAACCTTTATAATTCTTAATAGTCTTTCCTAAATGTTTCAATAGTAAGTACCCATCACGATTTTCAATAATCAAACTTAAATTTTTACTCTCAACATAAAATAGATTATTCACTATCCTAACTCCCATTTACTTCACCTCATCACTTTATTGATTCTATTTTATCACCTGAAATCGCTTTCCAAAATAGAAAAATGTCTCAAGAATATGGTAAAATGTTAGGTAGGAGGTAGCACATGCTAGTTTTTTCAGAATACCAGACTGGAACAATTGACCTTTCCTTAAGCTTTTATGGATATGAGGAATGCACACCTAATTACTCTTTTGGTCCAGCCATTCGTGATACATACGTTCTACATTACATTAGTAAAGGACAAGGAAAATTTTATTACAAGGGTAAAATTGTTGATTTAAAAGAAGGAGATTTCTTTCTATTAAAACCAGAGGAACTAACCTTTTATCAAGCAGATAGTAAAGAACCTTGGGCCTACTACTGGTTAGGAATCACTGGCGGGAAAGCTCCTGATTATTTTGCTCTTTCTCAAATTTTTGACCAAGCCTATCTCATCCAATCTGAAACTTGTCATACCCAGACTACTGCAAAACTCATCTCAGACATTGTTCGCTTCGCTCAGATTGCAAAATCCAATGAATTAGCTCAACTCCATATCATGGGACAACTCCATGAACTGATGTTTCATCTGGGAACTATTGCCCCCAATCAGAAAAAAAAGAATATTTCATCAACCTACCAACTCTATCTTGAATGCAAACGATTAATTGATAGCCACTATCCTCAATCACTTACAATTCAAGATTTAGCAAAAGAGCTATCCGTTCACAGAAGCTACTTATCAAGCGTATTCAAAGAATTTAACACCTTATCACCCAAAGAATACCTACTCTACGTTCGAATGCACCGAGCTAAACAACTTCTCGAAAATACCCAAGAGTCTATCAAAGTAATTGCATATTCGGTAGGTTTTTCAGATCCACTCCATTTTTCAAAAGCTTATAAACAATACTTTAATCAGACTCCAAGTCATACAAGAAAAGAATACTCCCAACAGCAACTAGTGAGAAAGGAAACACTATGAAATCCTACCAAGCCGTCTACCAAATTCTAGCAAAAGAAAGCGATTATATCAGCGGAGAAAAAATCGCAGAAGAACTATCCCTCAGCCGAACATCAATTTGGAAAGCCATCAGGCGGCTAGAACAAGAAGGCATTGAAATTGATAGTATCAAAAACAAAGGCTATAAACTGGTGAATGGAGACCTTATTCTTCCAGAGATTCTAGAAGAAAATCTTCCAATTAAAGTCAGTTTTAAACCCGAAACAAAATCAACACAACTGGATGCAAAAGAAGCAATTGATTTAGGGAATGAAGCAAACACCCTCTATCTAGCTTCCTATCAAACAGCAGGGCGAGGCCGTTTTCAACGCTCCTTCTACTCCCCACAAGGTGGCATTTATATGACACTCCATCTTAAACCAAATCTTCCTTACGACAAATTACCATCCTACACACTACTTGTAGCTGGAGCTATCTACAAAGCCATTAAGAACCTAACTTTAATAGATGTCGACATAAAATGGGTCAACGATATCTACCTCAAAAATCATAAAATTGGAGGAATTCTCACTGAAGCAATGACCTCTGTAGAAACAAGCTTAGTCACAGATATCATTATTGGAGTAGGTATCAATTTCACTATTAAAGACTTCCCTCAGGAATTAAAAGAAAAAGCTGCTAGCTTATTTAAAACTACAGCTCCTATAACAAGGAATGAATTGATCATAGAAATCTGGCGTGCTTTCTTCGAAACACCAGCAGAGGAGCTATTATACCTATATAAAAAACAGTCATTCGTTCTAGGAAAAGAAGTTACTTTCACACTAGATCAAAAAGACCACAAGGGACTTGCTAAAGACATCTCAGAAAATGGAAAACTTTTAATTCAATGTGATAATGGAAAAGAAATCTGGCTCAATAGCGGAGAAATTTCTCTCAATAGTTGGAAGTAAAATAACACAATTATAATATAAACGATATAAAAATGACTTCAGATTAGTAATTCAATTAAGTTTTACAGATCTGAAGTTTTATTGTCTCTAAAAATAAAAAAGAGAGTTACAAACTCTCATTAAAACGGAGAATAAGGGATTCGAACCCTTGCGCCAGTTACCCGACCTAACGATTTAGCAAACCGTCCTCTTCAGCCTCTTGAGTAATTCTCCTATTAATGGGCACGAGTGGACTCGAACCACCGACCTCACGCTTATCAGGCGTGCGCTCTAACCACCTGAGCTACGCGCCCAAGTTAAAAACTTGGTAATTTGAACAAAGTTCAAAGCGGGTGACGAGAATCGAACTCGCGACAACAGCTTGGAAGGCTGTAGTTTTACCACTAAACTACACCCGCATACATACTATAAGTAAAAATGGCGCGAGACGGAATCGAACCGCCGACACATGGAGCTTCAATCCATTGCTCTACCAACTGAGCTACCGAGCCTTATTGCGGGAGCAGGATTTGAACCTACGACCTTCGGGTTATGAGCCCGACGAGCTACCGAGCTGCTCCATCCCGCGTTAATACAAAAGGAGGATGTGGGATTCGAACCCACGCACGCTTTTACACGCCTGACGGTTTTCAAGACCGTTCCCTTCAGCCGGACTTGGGTAATCCTCCAATATTCAAATGGACCTTGTAGGACTTGAACCTACGACCACTCGGTTATGAGCCGAGAGCTCTAACCAGCTGAGCTAAAGGTCCGACAAGATCATTATAGCGGCGAAGGGGATCGAACCCCCGACCTCCCGGGTATGAACCGGACGCTCTAGCCAGCTGAGCTACACCGCCATGTATCGGGAAGACAGGATTCGAACCTGCGACACCTTGGTCCCAAACCAAGTACTCTACCAAGCTGAGCTACTTCCCGAGTTAAATAGAAAAATGCACCCTAGAGGAGTCGAACCTCTAACCGCCTGATTCGTAGTCAGGTACTCTATCCAGTTGAGCTAAGGGTGCTCATTATATTATGCCGAGGACCGGAATCGAACCGGTACGATCGTTACCAATCGCAGGATTTTAAGTCCTGTGCGTCTGCCAGTTCCGCCACCCCGGCCTCTCTAAGCGAACGACGGGATTCGAACCCGCGACCCCCACCTTGGCAAGGTGGTGTTCTACCACTGAACTACGTTCGCACTGTTTTCTTCTATCTAAAAATGCCGGCTACATGACTTGAACACGCGACCCTCTGATTACAAATCAGATGCTCTACCAACTGAGCTAAGCCGGCTCATTTATTATATCTTAATGCGGGTTAAGGGACTTGAACCCCCACGCCGTTAAGCGCCAGATCCTAAATCTGGTGCGTCTGCCAATTCCGCCAAACCCGCATATATGACCCGTACTGGGCTCGAACCAGTGACCCATTGATTAAAAGTCAATTGCTCTACCAACTGAGCTAACGAGTCTAAAATAACTTCCGTTATCTTAAACGGTCCCGACG
Organism: Streptococcus sp. k-628; assembly: GCF_013277475.1. NCBI lineage: Bacteria > Bacillati > Bacillota > Bacilli > Lactobacillales > Streptococcaceae > Streptococcus > Streptococcus sp. k-628. The sequence continues at coordinate 81 of NZ_VMMZ01000029.1, read as the reverse complement.
GGAATCGAACCCGCGATCTTCGCCGTGACAGGGCGACGTGATAACCGCTACACTACGGGACCTTTGGGAGTTAACGGGATC
>NZ_VMMZ01000028.1:0-43305 GCF_013277475.1 Streptococcus sp. k-628 | reverse complement strand
GAGCTTTACGATCCGAAAATCTTCTTCACTCACGCGGCGTTGCTCGGTCAGACTTCCGTCCATTGCCGAAGATTCCCTACTGCTGCCTCCCGTAGGAGTCTGGGCCGTGTCTCAGTCCCAGTGTGGCCGATCACCCTCTCAGGTCGGCTATGTATCGTCGCCTTGGTGAGCCGTTACCCCACCAACTAGCTAATACAACGCAGGTCCATCTGGTAGTGATGCAATTGCACCTTTTAAACAGTTGTCATGCAACAACTGCTATTATGCGGTATTAGCTATCGTTTCCAATAGTTATCCCCCGCTACCAGGCAGGTTACCTACGCGTTACTCACCCGTTCGCAACTCATCCAGAGAAGCAAGCTCCTCCTTCAGCGTTCTACTTGCATGTATTAGGCACGCCGCCAGCGTTCGTCCTGAGCCAGGATCAAACTCTCATTAAAAGTTTGAGTTCTCACTCATTTCTGTCACTGACAGATTTATTGTTTTTTCATTGTTCAGTACTACAACCTTAGTTGTAGTGCCCTGCACATTGGTTCGTCTTGTTCAGTTTTCAAAGGTCTTTGTCACTCGCTTCTCTCAAGCGACAACTATATTAGTATATCACAGCCGCTTTCGCTTGTCAACACTTTTTTGAAACTTTTTTAAACTTTTTTCATCAAGTGTTTCAAACCGCAACATACTATAGTCCGTACGGGATTCGAACCCGTGTTACCGCCGTGAAAAGGCGGTGTCTTAACCCCTTGACCAACGGACCTGAGTTGTTTTCAACTCTTACTATTATACCCACTTTTCTAACTTTGTCAACTACTTTTTTAATCTTTTTTAATTTTTTGTATGACTTCCTAGTGTGTACGGATGTCAAACTCTTTAAACACAATACGTAAGTCTCTTAACACTCTTTGACGCCCTCGGAAGCGTTCATCTCTTAAGACGCGTTCTAGTTCTTCTTGTTTCTCTTTACTTTGTTTGTTTCTATAATCTCTTAGTGTTTCATGAAAGAGATAATAATCATCTAGCCACAGACCGCCCTCACTTATACGATGACTTATCTCACCCACTTCTTCATAAGGTTCTTTATTATATCTCCGTTTTTGACTTTCTTGTTTACGGAGATAATCTAGAATTCGATTCCGGAATTTTGTTTTGAAATATTGCCTTAAACGAGGGATATCTTCTACCAATTCTTCTTCTCTACTGATCAATTCATGTAAGCAAATCATTCCCTCTTGGTCCCAGTCCGACAATTCCCATAAATGAAGGTAATATTCATTTCTACACTTATATACAATTCCCTGGACTTCTTCATACAATTCTTTAAGCATAGTCTTCCCCTTTCTAGATACAGTCTAACAGATTCAGATACACTTTTGGCACATTTCCCCCATTCTGTTCCCTACACCGTCTAAACTGCACAAAAAAAGAGAGGACAAGCCTCTCTCAGGGTTATAATTCTGCGATTTGGTTTAGGTTTACTTCTGCAACTGTGTCATTACCAAACATAGAGATAATCATCTTCACTTTATTGTTATCAATCTCTGTAATTTTACCAGTATAGTCTGCAAAAGCACCATCAATAATACGTACGGTTTGACCAACCTCAACATCGAAATCAAATTCTTGAACAGTTTGTCCCATAGATACCAAAATGTCACGAATTTCTTGTTCCAATAATGGAGTTGGTTTCGATCTGTTCCCGTGTGATCCGACAAATCCTGTTACATTTGGTGTGTTTCGAACGACAAACCAAGCTTCATCTGTCATGACCATTTCTACAAGAACATAACCTGGAAAGCGATTTTCTTCTACTTCTTTTCTCTTTCCATTTTTTTCAACTTGCACTGTTTGCGTTGGAATTTCAACGCGTAAAATATTATCCAACATATTGTAGGTTTGTGCACGTTGTAATAAATTTTCTTTTACCTTATTTTCATAACCAGAATAAGTTTGTAAAACAAACCACCCTTTATCAAAACTATCCATGATATTTCCTTTCATAAATAGAAGATTTTTAGTGTACTTTCACTACTCTTCTAAAAAATGTTAATAAATCGAATCAAACCTGAAACAATCAACTGGTCAAAAATGTAAATAATTACTACAAAGAAAGCTGTATATTCCATGATAGAACGAAAATCTCTCCAGCTTTCCTTGCGAGTTGGCCATGTTGTGTCTTTAAGAAGTCTAAAAATATCTCCAATAAAACGCATCGCTCTCTCCTATCTCGTTTCTCTGTGTGTAGTGTACTTGCCACAATGCTTACAAAATTTATTTACTTCTAGTCGTGTAGGCTTGGGGTTTCCACTAATCTTGATTGAATAGTTTCTAGAACCACAAACCGCACAAGCTAGGCTTGCTTTTTTTAGTGCCATAACGCCTCCATCTTATCTATTATAACAAGAAAGCTAGGCTTTGACAAGCATCTTAGCGAAATAGATTGACTACCGAATCCCATATTGTTTGAGCCTTTTCCTTAATCTTCGCATCTGAGATAGCCCGGCTAGCCTCATCTACTAGACTTTGCGCACGTCCTCGAATATCAGTCAAATTATCATCAGTCTGGCTATTATCATTGGTTTGTACTTGTCTTTTTGTGTTAGCTGGTGCAATTCCATTTTGCTTATAAGCATTTTCAACCGTAAAGGTACTTCCTGGCGTATAAGGTAAAATGGTATTGGCAATATTTCTAAAGACATGGGCTGCACCGTTTGAAGTAGATCCTGCTAGATAGTGATTTTCATCAGTGGTCGGAAAACCAAGCCAATGACTAATCACCACATCCGGAGTATAACCAATTACCCACTGGTCACTTGTGTAATCCGGATTGAAAACTGCTTCAGTTGTTCCAGTTTTCCCTGCCATGACATAGTCTGCAGGCGATGAACTAATACCGGTACCGTTGGTGAATGTCCCCAACATCATACTGGTCATCTTATCAGCTACAGACTTATCAATCACTCGTTTTTGTGAATTTTTATGACTCGCAATAACCTGACCACTAGCATTTTCAATTCTACTAATAAAATGAGCTTCAGGCATTAAACCTTCATTTGCAAAGGCAGCATATGCTTGAGCCATTTGCAGAGGATTGGTTTCAACACCGCTTCCCAATGCGACACCAAGAACACGATCAACTTTTTCCATGTTGAGTCCGAATTTTTCGCCCGCCTCAAAAGCCTTATCAACGCCCAAATCATTAACAGTGGCAACAGCAGGCAGATTAAGCGACTCTGCCAAGGCTTGATACATAGGAACTTCTCGACTCGTTTTGATTCCTGCATAGTTATCAAGCTTATAGCTGTCGTACTGCATGGTATGGTTATCCAAGAGCTTATTCAAAGCCCAGCCTGCTTCAACTGCTGGCGTATAAACAACTAAAGGCTTAATTGCAGAACCAGGACTACGTTTTGATTGAGTTGCATAGTTGAAATTCCGGAATCCAGTTTTATCATTATCAGCAACTTGACCGACAACTCCACGAACTCCTCCTGTTTTCGGTTCGAGAGCGACACTTCCTGATTGAGCAAATGTTCCATCCTCAGCCCTCGGAAATAGCGCTGTATTTTCATAGACAACCTGCATATTTGCTTGGTAGTTTTGATCCAACTCTGTATAAATGCGGTAGCCATTATTGACGATTTCTTCCTCTGTTAGATTATACTTGGAAACAGCTTCATTAACAACCGCATCAAAATAAGAAGGATAGCGATAATCTGAGATTTTCCCTTCATACTTATCGTGCAATTGCGAATTCATATCAACTTCTGCAGCTTCGGTTTCTTGGTTTTTATCAATATATCCTGCCGCAACCATATTTTGCAAGACAGTATCGCGCCGATTGGTAGAATCTTCTACAGAATTCAAGGGATTATACAGTTCCGGCCCTTTGAGCATCCCTGCCAGAGTCGCAGCTTGATCCAAACTCACTTCTGACGCAGAAACTCCAAAGTATTTCTTACTCGCATCTTCTACACCCCACACACCATTTCCAAAATAAGCGTTGTTAAGGTACATGGTTAGAATTTGATCCTTACTATATTTTTTGGTTAATTCTAAAGCCAAGAAAAATTCTTTCGCTTTTCTCTCAACAGTTTGATCCTGTGACAAATAGGCGTTTTTAGCCAGCTGTTGGGTAATAGTAGAGCCACCACCTGAACGACCAGCAGTGACAATCGCCAAGAAGAAACGACCATAGTTAATCCCGTCATTTTTATAGAAGGAACGGTCTTCTGTCGCAATAACGGCATTCTGCAAATTTTTACTGATATCAGTCAATTCAACATAGGTTCCTTTTTGACCAGATAAGGCACCAGCCTCTTTTTCTTCACGGTCAAAAATGATAGTTCGAGTTTTCAAGGCGTTTTGCAAATCGTTAACATTGGTTGACTTAGCTACAGCAAACAAATAGGTTCCAACTAGCAAGCCTGCACTCAAACCTAGTATAAGGACAATCTTTGTTAGATGATAGCGACGCCAGAATTTTCGAATCGGACCCACTTGGGCTAATTTTTTTCGATCACTGCGAGAACGACGCAAGCTAGTAGACCCCGAATCCTCTGATTCACTTGTTTCTTTTTTAAAAAGAGAAAGAAATTTCTCGAATAATTTATCTAATTTCATGCGTTTATTTTATCATCTTCATCATAGGAAGACAAGAATTTAGCTATTTCCTATCCAAATAGGGCTTTTTTTGTTACAATATCTGTATGCAATTCACATTTACATTACCAGACTCTCTACCTCAAATGACGGTAAAGCAATTACTTGAGGAGCAACTCCTCATCCCTAGAAAAATCCGTCATTTTTTGAGAATCAAGAAACACCTTTTGATTAATCAGCGAGAAGTTCATTGGAACGAGACGGTAAATCCTGGAGATGTTTGCCAATTGACTTTTGACGAGGAAGATTATCCCGAAAAAGAAATTCCTTGGGGCAACCCAAACCTTATTCAGGAAGTTTATCAAGATCAACACTTGATTATTGTAAACAAACCTGAGGGTATGAAAACACACGGTAACCAACCAAACGAAATTGCTCTTCTTAACCATGTCAGTGCCTACGTTGGCCAGACCTGTTATGTCATTCATCGTCTGGACATGGAAACCAGTGGCTTGATTCTCTTTGCCAAAAATCCTTTTATCCTGCCTATTCTCAATCGCTTACTGGAGAAAAAAGAGATTTCTAGGGAATATTGGGCACTAGTTGATGGAAATATCAGCAGCAAAGAACTTGTTTTCAAAGACAAAATCGGACGTGATCGCCATGATCGCAGAAAACGAGTAGTTGATACAAAAAATGGGCAATATGCCGAAACGCATGTAAGCAGATTAAAGCAATTTCCAAACAAGACTTCCTTGGTTCGTTGCAAACTAAAGACAGGTCGAACCCATCAAATCCGTGTGCACCTTTCGCATCATAACTTCCCTATTTTGGGCGACCCTCTCTATAATAGTAAATCAAAATCAAGTCGGCTTATGCTCCACGCCTTTCGACTTTCCTTTACCCATCCACTTACATTAGAAAAATTAAACTTCACTGCCCTCTCGAATACTTTTGAAACAGAATTAAAAAAGAATGGATGATTGTGTCATCCATTTTTCCATATAAGAAAAGCAAGACCAAGAGGCCCTGCTTTTTAGGCTCTATAATATTTGTAGTGGGTAAATCCCCTATAGATATTATGGAGCCTATTTTGTTGTAGAAAAAAAGTCCCATAAGATCTATAATGAAAAGCGACAAAACCATCATTAGAAAGAATCATATGGAACAATTACATTTTATCACAAAACTACTCGATATTAAAGACCCTAATATCCAGATTATAGACATCATAAATAGGGATACCCACAAAGAAATCATCGCTAGACTGGATTATGAGGCCCCTTCTTGTCCTGATTGTGGAAGTCTAATGAAAAAATATGACTTTCAAAAACCATCTAAGCTCCCTTACCTCGAAACAACTGGTATGCCTACTAGAATTCTCCTTAGAAAACGCCGTTTTAACTGCTATCAGTGCTCAAAAATGATGGTTGCTGAGACTCCTCTAGTAAAGAAAAATCATCAAATCCCTCGTATCATCAACCAAAAAATTGCTCAGAAGCTGATTGAAAAAACTTCTATGACCGATATTGCTCATCAGCTTGGCATTTCAACTTCAACTGTTATTCGCAAGCTCAATGACTTTCACTTTAAGCATGATTTTTCTCGGCTTCCAAAGACTATGTCTTGGGATGAGTACTCCTTTACCAAGGGAAAGATGAGTTTCATTGCGCAAGATTTTGACAATCTCAATATCATCACTGTTCTTGAGGGAAGAACACAAGCTATTATTCGAAATCACTTTCTTAAATATGATAGAGCCGTCCGATGTCGAGTGAAAATCATTACTATGGATATGTTTAGTCCCTACTATGCCTTAGCTAAACAGCTTTTTCCATGTGCTAAAGTCGTTCTAGATCGTTTCCATATTGTACAACATTTAAGCCGTGCTATGAGTCGTGTGCGTGTCCAAATCATGAATCAGTTCGATCAAAAATCCCATGAATACAAGGCTATCAAGCGTTACTGGAAGCTCATTCAACAAGATAGTCGTAAACTCAGTGATAAGCGATTTTATCGCCCTACTTTTCGTATGCACTTAACCAATAAAGAGATTCTTGACAAGCTTTTGAGCTATTCAGAAGACTTGAAACACCACTATAATCTCTATCAACTCTTGCTTTTTCACTTTCAGAATAAGGAATCAGAGAAATTTTTCGGACTTATTGAGGACAATCTTAAGCCGGTTCATCCTCTTTTTCAGACTGTTTTTAAAACCTTTATCAAGGACAAAGAAAAAATTGTCAACGCTCTTCAACTACCCTATTCTAACGCAAAATTGGAAGCCACTAATAATCTCATCAAGCTTATCAAACGAAATGCCTTTGGTTTTCGGAACTTTGAAAACTTCAAAAAACGGATTTTTATCGCTCTGAACATCAAAAAAGAAAGGACGAAATTTGTCCTTTCTAGATCTTAGCTTTTCATCAACCCACTACAGTTGACAAAGAGCCGCTTTTTATCGACTCAAGAATTATTTAGCGATTTTTGCGAAGTATTCAAGAGTACGAACAAGTTGTGCAGTGTATGACATTTCGTTGTCGTACCATGATACAACTTTAACCAATTGTTTACCGTCAACGTCAAGAACTTTAGTTTGAGTTGCGTCAAACAATGAACCGTAAGACATACCTACGATATCTGAAGATACGATTGGATCTTCTGTGTAACCGTATGATTCGTTTGAAGCTGCTTTCATAGCTGCGTTCACTTCATCAACAGTAACGTTCTTTTCAAGAACTGCTACCAATTCAGTAACTGATCCAGTTGGAGTTGGAACGCGTTGTGCAGATCCGTCAAGTTTACCGTTCAATTCTGGGATTACAAGACCGATAGCTTTTGCAGCACCAGTTGAGTTAGGAACGATGTTTGCAGCACCAGCGCGAGCACGGCGAAGGTCACCACCACGGTGTGGTCCGTCAAGGATCATTTGGTCACCAGTGTAAGCGTGGATAGTAGTCATCAATCCTTCTACAACACCAAAGTTATCTTGAAGAGCTTTAGCCATAGGAGCCAAGCAGTTTGTAGTACATGAAGCACCTGAGATAACTGTTTCAGTACCGTCAAGAACGTCGTGGTTAGTGTTGAATACAACTGTTTTAACGTCGTTTCCACCAGGAGCAGTGATAACAACTTTTTTAGCTCCACCAGCGTGCAAGTGTTTTTCAGCAGCTGCTTTCTTAGCAAAGAAACCAGTAGCTTCAAGAACGATTTCTACACCGTCGTTAGCCCAGTCGATTTGTTCTGGATCACGTTCAGCAGAAACTTTGATGAATTTACCGTTAACTTCAAATCCACCTTCTTTAACTTCAACAGTACCGTCGAAACGACCTTGAGTTGTGTCGTATTTCAACAAGTGTGCAAGCATAACTGGATCTGTAAGGTCGTTGATACGAGTAACTTCAACACCTTCTACGTTTTGGATACGACGGAAAGCAAGACGACCGATACGTCCGAAACCGTTAATACCAACTTTAACTACCATTAGTGATTTCCTCCTTATGAAAATCATGAAATTTTTATTGTGAAAAGAGTAACTTGAATCACTACAAATCACCTTTCAACAAACCTATTATATAACTATTTAAGTTTAATTGCAAGTACGGGCATTGTTTTTCTATGTTAGTTTCTTTTTAAGGCTATAGATCAAGAACTTCCTTACTATTCATATCGTAGCGATTCTACAGGATCCATTTTACTAATTTTACGCGCCGGGAAGTAAGCTGATACATAACCAAGCAAGAGAGCGAAAGCTAGAGTTCCTAAAACAGATAACAAATTTAATTCAAAAACCTTAGTGATGGATGGGTAAAAGTGATTTACAACCGCATTCGCCAAACTTCCCACCCCTTGTGCAACCAAAAATGCCAGCAGCAAGGCGATCCCTACAATCCAGATAGCCTCGTAAATAAAAATTCCTTTGACATCACGATTTTGATAACCAACTGCCTTCATGACACCTATTTCCTTAGAACGTTGCATGATATTGATGTAAATGATGATACCAATCATGACCGCTGCTACCACAATAGCTTGTGATGAAAGTACAATCAACAATCCCTGAATGACACGAATAAAAGTAATCACAATATCAAGAACCTTCTGTTGAGAAAGAACAGTATACTTCTTATTTTTCTGTAATTCTTCTGTTATCGCTTTTGTTTGTGATGGATCTTTGAGTTCCAAGATAAAATAAGATACAGCTTTTGTAAATCCAGCTTCTTTCAAAATCGTTTCCATTTGATGAGACGGCATGAAACTGTTGCTGTCCTCCAGGTCATCTTCATCATTGATCACACGCACAATCTTCGTTTGAAATTGAGCAGTCTTGCTAGCTTCGGCAGCATTTTCTACAATACTTGCTGAGACTGATTTGCCAATAACATCACTAGCTGTCAGATTTTTTCCTGTCTGTTCATTCCAATTTTTTAGTAAACTGCTTGGAATTGTCAAACCCTGTTCATTTGTATCAGTATAGAGGGATCCAGCCAACACTTTGTCCGTCTCATTACTACTAACAGAAATACTTGTATCCTCATATAGACTCACTACTTGAGCATAAGAAGGCATCGTTTGACTCAGATCCATTTCTTGACCATCTATAGTAATATTTGACATGATCATCCCAAAAGGACTCTCCAAATATTTAATAGTTTCTTTCCCAACTGTATCCGTGATATAGTTCTTATCATCTTGGTTCAAAAAGCCTCGTCCAACATTTTTTGTGTTTAAAGCAATCTGAACTTGAGAAGGGATTTGACCTCCATTCGTATTTTCATCAATCATCGAAATCAAAGCATTTCCCAAGCCGAAAGAAATTAAGACTCCTACAAAACCGATTGAGGTTGCTAGCGCAATCAATAGGTTACGCCACTTTCTTTCCAGAAAGTTATTTAAAGAAAGTTTGAATTTATTTTTCAATGATAATCCTTTATTTTTTGACTTCTTCAACGACTTTACCATCCTTCATTTTGATAATCACATCTGCATATTCAGCAACCTCTGGATTATGGGTTACGATCAATACTGTTTTCCCTGTTTGGGCTAATTTTTTAAACACTTCCAATACCATTTCTTGGGATTGAGAGTCCAGTGACCCTGTTGGCTCATCTGCTACAATCATATCAGGCTGATTTACCAAGGCACGCGCGATTGCCACGCGTTGCTTTTGCCCGCCAGAAAGCTGTTTAACATTTTTAGCCATAAAAGGTTCCATGCCCAAGTTACTTAATTGCTCCTTTGCAATCATTGTCATCTCCCTGTCAGATAAATCTTTGACATAGAGAGGTAGCTTGACATTGTCCAAGACAGACTGATGAGGAATGAGATTAAAGTTTTGAAACACAAATCCAATCTTGTTTTTACGAAATTGAGTTAGTTCAATCTCTGATAAGTCACGGAGGGATTCCCCTTTAAACTCTAAACCTCCTTCATATTGTCTGTCTAAACCGCTGATGATGTTTAGTAGACTGGTTTTGCCACAGCCTGACGGACCGTAAATCGCTGTAATTTTACCTTTTGCAATCTGCAGGTTAATATTTCTTAGAGCCTGCTCTTGATGTTTACCGTCCAAAGTGTAAAACTTTGAAATATTTTTAATGGATAAAATGGACATTCTTTCCCCCTTATTTAAAACTGTTATCGTCATACATCATACTTATAGAAAAGCCTTCAAGCGACATCAGCACTGATTGCCACTATGAACCTACTGCTTAGAATTTTTTCTCTATTGCCTAATTTGCTTCTGGATGTATATCAAGTAATACTCTTCGAAAATCTCTTCAAACCACGTCAACGTCGCCTTGCCGTACTCAAGTACAGCCTGCGGCTAGTTTCCTACTTTGCTCTTTGATTTTCATTGAGTATAAAATTCATTGTAACAAAAAAGCGGCATTCTCTCAATGACAGAAATGTCACTCCTATAAAGCATTTAACAATACCTTTCTAAGTCTTCGCTCCATTCATTATCTAAACTAACGATTAACTTCTCATTGCCAAACATCCTCGCCATCATTTTTGCTTCTTCATACTTTTGTTTAGCTGTATCATAATCCATCTGAATATAATATTTCCATTCTACCATCAAGACAATCGGTTGCTTTTGGAAATCTCGTGTTTTCTGCCCTATTTTATTTAAGGTCTCAACTGCTCTCTTAAAATAACGAAACAGCCCCATAATTTCTATACAAGCTAAAGAAGCTAACAAGGAATCTCTAAGCAAGTCCAAACAATCGAACTCTATCTTATCAACCTGAGAACTTAGTTTGTCATGAAAACAAAGAATAGTTTCATGCTCAGACTTTTTTATCTCACCCACATTTAAACCATCCATTAACTGACAGTTGAAATACAGTCTCAATTTCAACAAGTCCTCGGCTTTATATACATCTCTGGATAGTAAGTTATGCAGACCATTTTCAAGCAAACTGGTACCATACAAAGAATTACCAGTTGCTCTCACTGCATCTATAGCTTGAAGACAATCCACTAGCACCTTCTCATCACGTGGCAAATCATCATAAAAACACTCAAAAATCTCATCAAAATATTCTTCCTTCTGTTCCTGCAACTCCTTGTCTCCATAGTCAGGATGATGTAAAAGAAAGTACTTTAATTCTTGGTAACGCTTGGGTAATTCCTTATAGTCTGGCATCAAGACGTAGGACGGAATTTCTAATCGTTCTGCAATATATTCTAGTGTTTTTATCGTCGGGCGAAATTCTCCTTTTTCTATCCGCACCAGCTGACGGACTGATAATTCAGACTCATCCCCGCAAAAAACTGGACGACTAAGTCCTTTCTCCTCTCTTAAAAGTCGCACTTTATCCCCTAACTCATTTATCTTGTTCATTTGCCCCTCGCATGATTATAAAAGATTTGATCTTCAAATAAATATATGCGATGATTATACCATTTTTCAAATAGAATTACAAAAAAGAGACAGGATAACTCCTGCCTCTAGGCTGATAACAATTATTTACGGCGTCCTGGTCTTTCTTTGTAGCCATAGTAAGAATCTTCGATGATTTCTTGCATGTGGTCAACCATTGGAAGACGTGGGTTAGCTGGTGAACATTGATCTTCGTAAGCAAGGAAGGCCAATTCACGAGAATGTTCTTTCCATTCTTTTTCATCGATTCCTTGTGCTTTGAAGTTCATTTGGATACCTACGCGCTCACCAAGTTCGTAGACAGCTTTTGCGTAAGATTCCACACCTTCTTCTGGAGTAGAAGCTGGAAGTCCAAGCATGCGTGCGATATCTTGGTATTTTTCATCTGCACGGTAGTAGTTGTACTTAGGCCATGTTGCTGTCTTAGCTGGACGTGTACCGTTGTAGCGGATGACGTATGGAAGCAAGATTGCATTTGTACGACCGTGGATTGTGTGGAATTGCGCACCAATCTTATGAGCCATTGAGTGAGAAATACCTAGGAAGGCATTGGCAAAGGCCATACCAGCGATTGTTGAAGCGTTATGCATTTTCTCACGTGAGTGGAAGTCTGCATTCTTAACTGAGCTTTCAAGGTTTTCGAATACAAGTTTGATGGCTTGAAGTGCAAGACCGTCAGTGTAGTCGCTAGCCATTTGTGATACGTAAGCTTCAGTCGCGTGAGTCAATACGTCCATACCAGTATCCGCAGCAACAAATCCAGGAACTGTCAATACCAAGGCAGGGTCTACGATTGCCACAGTTGGTGTCAATGAGTAGTCAGCGATTGGGTATTTACGGTTGTTTGCTTTATCAGAGATAACGGCAAATGGTGTTACTTCAGATCCTGTACCAGATGTAGTTGGGATAGCGATGAATTTAGTCTTCTTACCAAGCAATGGGAATTTGAAGGCACGTTTACGGATATCCATGAATTTTTGAACAAGGTCACGGAAGTCCACTTCTGGTTGTTCGTAGAAGAGCCACATTACTTTAGCGGCATCCATCGGAGAACCACCACCAAGAGCGATGATTGTATCTGGTTTAAAGGCACGCATAATCTCAGTACCACGGTTTACAGTTGTGATATCTGGATCTGGTTCTACATCAGCAAAGATTTGGTAAACAACCTTATTACGACGAAGATCAAGTTGTTCGATGATACGATCAAGGAAACCAAGCTCTACCATGGCATGGTCAGTAACGATCATGACACGTTCAACGTCACGACATTTTTGAAGGTATTGAATTGAATCACGTTCAAAGTATGTTTTTGAAGGAAGTTTCATCCATTGCATGTTATTTCTCCGTCTTCCGACTTTTTTGATATTCAAGAGGTTAATGGCACTAACGTTATCCCCAACTGAGTTGCGTCCGTAAGAACCACATCCAAGTGTCAATGATGGTAAGAAGGCATTGTAAACGTCCCCGATACCACCGAAAGTAGAAGGTGAGTTACAGATAACACGAATAGCTTTAACAGCTTTACCAAATTCTTTAGTCAATTCTTCGTCAGCTGTATGGATGGCTGCTGAGTGACCAAGACCGTTAAATTCAACCATTTGACGAGCCTTAATAATACCATCTTCACGGCTTTCAGATTTCAAAACTGCGATAACTGGTGATAATTTTTCACGAGTCAATGGCTCATTTTCACCAACTTCTTTACATTCAGCAGCAAGAATGTTTGTTCCTTCTGGAACTGTAAATCCTGCTTGTTCTGCAATCCAAGTTGCTGGTTTACCAACGATGTCAGCGTTCAATTTTGCACCAGCACAGTTTTTGCTGTTTGCTTTCACGCCAAAGCAGAATTCTTCAAGAAGAGCTTTTTCTTTCTTGTTTACAAAGTAAGTATGGTAAGATTTGAACTCTGCTACAAATTCATCGTAAATTTCTTTATCAATGATAACCGCTTGTTCAGATGCACAGACCATACCGTTATCAAATGATTTAGACATGACGATATCGTGTGCAGCTTGGCGAATGTTAGCTGATTTTTCAACATAAGCTGGAACGTTTCCAGCACCTACTCCAAGAGCTGGTTTACCACATGAGTACGCAGCCTTCACCATGGCGTTACCACCTGTTGCAAGAATTGTCGCAATACCTTCGTGGTTCATAAGCGCACTAGTTGCTTCCATAGATGGTTGAGTAATCCACTGTACACAGTTTTCAGGAGCACCAGCTGCGATAGCTGCATCGCGGACGATACGAGCTGCGTGAGCTGATGATTCTTGAGCTGATGGGTGGAAGGCAAAAACGATTGGATTACGTGTCTTCAATGAAATCAATGATTTGAAGATTGCTGTTGATGTTGGGTTTGTTGTAGGGGTAATACCACAAACAACACCAACTGGTTCAGCAATCAGGGTCAATCCTGTTACATCGTCTTCTTCGATAACGCCAACTGTCTTAGTGTGGCGCATGTTGTTTACTACGTGTTCACAAGCAAACAAGTTCTTAGTTGCTTTATCTTCAAATACACCACGTCCTGTTTCTTCAAAGGCATGTAAAGCCAATTCTCCGTGGGCATCCAAAGCTGCTACTGATGCTTTGGCAACGATGTAGTCAACCTGCTCTTGATCCAACTTACGCATTTCTTCAAGAGCAACTAGAGCTTTTTGCACCAATCCATCGACATGCTTTTCAGCAGCGAGTTTCTTTTCCTCTGGTGTCACAGTTTTTTTATCAGCCATATTTTCCTCCATAGCTTTCAAGGATTCAATCCTTTGTTAATTTTTTCACAAGTTTATTATAACGCATTATTTCAACTTTGTAAACAGTTTCATAAACATTTCACAAAGAATTTTTAGCACCTTGTGAAATGTTTGTTATTTTCTTTTCTTAGCAAGCTTTTTCTTTAAAGTTTGTGAAATTTATTTCAAATGTTTTTTTATTTCACAAACTTGCTTGGAAGAGGGACTTGGAAAGATAGGGATTTGCAGGTAAGCGCTTACTTAAACATTCTAACAATACCTCCTTTGATAAGGAGGCTTTATTTTTGTTGAAAAACGCCTTGTTTAAAAGTCCCTTCATAAACGACTTCTTGTTCTGTTGTTAGCTTCCCTTTCCCTTCAGCCTGACCATTTACAAAATCACCTTCGTAGGTCCAGCCTTCTTTAGATTGAAAGGTACCTTTTCCGTTGAAGGCTCCATTGTTGAAACCACCTGTATATTGGTCTCCATTTTGGAAGGTAATGGTTCCTTGGCCATTCATTTTACCACGTACAAGACTGCCGTCGTAAACAATCGTTCCATTATCAAGCTTTAGAACACCTTTTCTGGGAATATTTAGAAAAAAGACGAGTACAGCACAAAAAACAATGGTAACTACTGCTAAAAGCTCTAAACGTGGACGAGTCAGATACACTCGATACTTTTCGTAAAAATTCTTAAGATTTTCCACCTTCACTCTCCTTTTCTAAACGTTCTAGCCAAACTTGACAGCCCTCTTGAACACGTCGATAGGTTTCCTCAAAATCTCCTGTATACCAAGGATCTGGTACACTTTCAGATGCAAATGAGTAAATCTTATCTTGATAGTCTACTGGACACATCTGACGTAAGTCAGAAACATTCGAAGCATCCATGCCGATAATATAATCAAAGGCTTCAAAATCTTCCTTGTTAATCTGAAGCGACGTCTTGTTCTTGTCATAAGGAATCTCATACTCTTGAAAAATCCCTTGCGTCCCCTTATGAATCGGATTGCCATGTTCCCAAGAGGAAGTCGCTCGACTTTGGATTTCATAATTATCTGTCATTGATTTCATCACAAACTCGGCCATAGGGCTGCGGCAAATATTTCCCAGACAGACAAAGACTAATTTTTTCATCCCATTTCCTTTCTTTTATAGAAAAACGGGAGTTAGTGATCCCGTCTTATTTTTCAATTGCACCTTCGAGTGAAGCTGTTTCTTTAAGTGGTAATACTGTCTTGATAGCAGCTAGTTCAAAAGTCAAGTAAACCCCATCTACATCAAGAACAATTGTTTTCTTTTCTGTATCTACTTCATCGACTGTTCCATAAAGGCCCCCGATTGTAATAACTTCATAGCCTTTTTGTAATTTATTCAAGCTTTCCATACGCTTTTGTGCTTGTTTCTTTTGAGAGCGTTGCGTAAAGAACATCAAGCCCACCATAGCCACAAGAATGATTAAAAATGTATATTGTGATTCCATTATATTCTCCTTTGTCTTTTACATAGGACTACTATATCAAATTTCAGTTACTTTTACAAGATTGTACCTTACTTTTCTAGTAAGAAAAAACCAGAGCTTGCGCCCTGATTTTTAGAATTATTTCAAGTTTTGAACGACTTTTACAAGATTTTCTACAGTAAAGCCATATTCTGCCAATACTTTTGGTGCTGGGGCAGAGGCTCCAAAGGTATCAATACCGAGAACAGCACCATCGAGACCAACATATTTGTACCAGTTTTGAGTCGCACCCATTTCGACTGCAACACGACGGCGAACTGCATCTGGAAGAATTTCTTCCTTGTATGCTGCATCTTGTTTATCAAAGACATCTGTAGATGGCATGCTGACTACGCGGACTTTTTCGCCTTGACTAGCCAATTCTTTAGCAGCTGCGACAGCAAGATTGACCTCTGAACCTGTTGCAATCAAGATCGTATCAAAGTCTGCTGCATTTTCATAGACAACATAGGCACCTTTTGCAACCTTGTCGAAGTCTGTTCCCTCTTCAACAGTCAAGTTTTGACGTGTCAAGACAAGGGCAGTTGGTGTGTTTTCGCTTGTCACTGCAAGGTACCAAGCTGCTTGCGTTTCACGCGCATCTGCTGGGCGGAAAACATTCAGATTTGGCATAGCACGAAGACCTGCCAAGTGCTCAACTGGTTCGTGCGTTGGACCGTCTTCACCAACTGCGATTGAATCGTGGGTAAAGACATAAGTCACAGGAAGTCCTTGTAAGGCTGACAAGCGAACAGCTGCCTTCACATAGTCAGAGAAGACGAAGAAAGTTCCACCGTATACACGAAGTCCACCGTGAAGAGCCATCCCGTTCAAAATCGTTCCCATTGCAAATTCACGAACACCAAACTGAATGTTACGGTTCAAGCGATTAGCATCGTCTTGAAGTCCGTCAGTCTTGATATAAGTCATGTTTGAGTGAGCTAGGTCAGCTGATCCACCTAGGAAAGTTGGCAACTTAGCCGCTACAACGTTTAAGGCATCCTGACTCGAGTTACGAGTTGCTTGAGAGAAGCCATTTTCTAATGCTGGGAAGTCTGCTGGAGTCACTTCAACTGGGTCACGTCCATCGATGATGGCTTCTACTTCTGCTACCAGTTCTGGATGAGCCTCTTTATAATCAGCAACTAATTTTGTCCATGCTTCATAAGCTGATGCGCCACGGTCTGCAACATTTTCTTTGAAATCAGCATAAACTTGCTCTGGGATTTCAAATGGTTCATAGTCCCAACCGAGCTCTTGACGAGTTGCTGCAGTTTCATCTGCTCCAAGAGGGGCACCGTGTACAGCATTGGTTCCCTGTTTGTTTGGAGAACCGTATCCAATAACAGTCTTCACTTCAATCAAAGATGGCTTACCTGAAGCTTTAGCTGTTTCGATAGCAGCATGGATTGCTTCTAAATCTGTTCCATCTTCGACCAAGGCAGTATGCCAACCATAGGCATTGTAACGGTCACGAACACTTTCTGTAAAGGAATCCTTTGTCTCACCATCCAAGTTGATGTCATTTGAATCATAAAGGACAACCAACTTATCTAGTTTTTGCAAACCTGCGTATGAAGCCGCCTCACTTGAGACACCTTCCATCAAGTCTCCGTCTCCACAGATAACATAAGTATAGTGGTCAAAGATATTGTAGCCTTCTCGGTTATATTTGGCTGCCAAGAAACGTTCTGCTTGGGCAAAACCAGTAGCAGTTGAAATCCCTTGACCTAGAGGACCTGTTGTAGCATCAATTCCTGCTGTATGACCAAATTCTGGGTGACCTGGTGTTTTTGAACCCCATTGGCGGAAGCTCTTGATTTCATCCATGCTGACATCTTCAAAACCAGAAAGGTGAAGAAGGGCATATAGAAGCATTGAACCATGACCAGCTGAAAGAATAAAACGGTCGCGGTTAATCCAGTTTGGTTGAGCTGGATTGATACGAAGTTGTTTTGTAAAGAGGCTGTAAGCCATCGGAGCTGCTCCCATGACCACACCTGGGTGACCTGAGTTGGCTTTGTTGATAGCGTCAATACCTAGGAAACGAATTGCATTAACAGATAGATTTGACATAGAATTTCCTTTCTATTTGAGGTGATTATTAGATCACACATTCTATTCTACTATTATATGAAAATTATCCGTATCATGCAACATACGGATAACCTCCAAAGAATATTTTTATATTATAGCAAAGCTTTAAATTGAATGTTAGAGTCTTGTTCAAAACAATCATCAAAACCACGTGGATGATGGTATTCTACTAAGTGTTGATCTTGAGGATAAGTGTACTTACCGCCAACTTCCCAGATAAATGGATGGAAATCGTATTGCAAGCGATCTTTTCTCATTTTCCAAAGTTCTAGAATCTCATTAGTAGAAGCCATGAAGTTAGACCAGATATCATAGTGAACTGGGATAATGACTTTGGTACGCAGATTTTCTGCCATACGAAGAAGGTCGATAGATGTCATTTTATCTTGGATACCTACCGGATTTTCACCATAGTTATTCAAAGCAACATCAATTTTAAAGTCTTTACCATGTTTTGCAAAATAGTTTGAGAAGTGAGAATCTGCACCATGATAGATGGTTCCACCTGGTGTTTCAAAGATATAGTTAACAGCCTTTTGAGCCATTTCTTCATCTGTAACAGCTAAGCCAGCAAGTTCACCGCCTGTCTCATCAGCACCGTTCACTGGGAGAGTTACCAAGCAAGTACGGTCAAATGATTCTACTGCATGAATCTTCATATCTTTTAATTCGATAGTGTCACCTGGTTTAACAACGATGATACGTTCTTTTGGAACACCCCATCCTTCCCAGATTCGTCCACAGTGGTAAGGACCGATAAACTTAACATGCTCTAACTTAGGATTGTTGAGAATTGCTGCAGCTGTGTATGGATCGATATGGTCACTATGGAAGTGTGAAACCAAGTAGTAGTCGAGTTCGTTGATAGCAAATGGATCAATAACCATTGGCTGAACACGCAAATTTGGTTGCAACTTACGAACACCTGCCATATTTGCCATTTGGTGCCCACGAACCATATCTTTCACTTTTTTAGTTGATTTTCCACGGTTTGACCAAAGGTCCATGACAACGTTAGCACCACATGGTGTCTTAATCCAAGTACCACAGTTGCCTAGCCACCACATGGCAAAATTGCCTTCAGGTACGACTTCTTCTTCGATTTCTTCGTTCAACCAGGTTCCCCACTCTGGGAAAGTAGCTAAAATCCATGACTCTCTTGTAATTTCTTTGACGTTTGGCATATGTTGCCTCCTTTGGATATAATTGTTATCTTTGAAACTAGTATACCACCCTTCAAAACACTAAAAAAGACCAAGAAAAACACAGGTTTGTGTTCATCATTGGACTGTCCTTCAAATATCTTCCAAAAAAGCTTGAACTACTATTTCTTGATTTATAAGTGTTTGAACCTCTTCTTGGAACTTACTAGCCAACTTGCTGTCTACAATATAAGACGAAATAAGACTAGAAAGATTTTCACTGAAACTTTTGCTCTCATTACGAAATATATTGTGTTTAAGATAGTCTAGCATTTTCAAAATATCTTCTGCTTCAAGGATAGGATTAACCCTTAAAATCGGAAATCTGCTATCCAAATCATCATTAGTAGTAATCACTACATCAACTTGTGCAATATCTTCCACACTCTTAAATTGTTCTGTTGTAAATACAGTGCCAATTTGCTCATTTGGAAAATAAAGTTTGCATTGTTTCAGCAAAAGTCTCGAAACCGCAACACCTTCATCACAAACGAGATAAACTTTTTTCATATTTTTTTGAGACGATGGTGTATACTTTAAAAATCCTCCAATATGAATCGTCAAATAGGCAATATCATCGTCTGTTAGCCGAATAAACCATGCTCCTTCTAAAATTTCCGCAGATTTTCTAGTGACTAAAAATAATTCTCCATACTTGGATCGAATTTGTTTTGTTAGAGGATTTTTAGAAAAAATACCGTAAGTCTTTCTAAATAACAAGGCTTTACAGTGGATCATCAAATTTCTTAACAAATCATCCTTGTTCTCAATCTCCATTCGGATTTGTGATTCAAAATACCAGATAAATTCTTCTAAAGCAAGTTTTAATTGCCGAAAATCATCACTTTCTGCATGAATATCCAAATCTTTACGATAGGAGAGGAGAAGAACAGCTACAAGAGAAACTTCAAGTTCTGACAAAGAAATTTCAAACTTTTGAAACAACCGTTCTCCTAATTTCTTAGACACCTGATACTCTATTCTTTTTCTTATCAAAGAAAATTCTTTCTCTATATCCTGATGTCTTTCTTGATACTGTTCAACATTATGACAGCTTAACAGCAAATAAGGTAGAACCTGCAACATAAAAGTTACTTCATGATGATTTATTTTCTTCCCTAAATCTTGTTCAACTAAAGGAACCTGTTCCTTAAAAAATTGGTTCATTTCAACAGAAAGCAAACACTCACCATCTAACCTCTCTTTCATCTTATCTTCTAAAATAGATACAAAAGTGGCATTTTCTTCCATAAAAATATGATATAGAAGCGATTGAAGATACTGAATTTTATTAAGAGGTTGGGCATGAAGATGGTATCCCTGTGACTTGCTCACTTGCAAGGTCACCTGATATTGTTCCAAAGTTAGTTGATAACGAATACTATTCAAATCATTGAGAACAGTATTCCTAGACACCTCTGTTAACTCCATCAATTTTTCAATCGTAATACGTTCTTTAGAAATACCTATCCATAGTAACATTATCATCATACGTTCATGCGCACTCATGATATAATCGTACGAATCTACTTCCGATAATAGTTCACAACAAGCATCTCTCTGCTCTTCCGTTAAGTGAATACCAATTCGTGGAATACTAATGATGTGAAGCGCCTCGTCACCCAGAGCAGCATTGATTTTGTCAATGTGATAATAAATTTTCCTTCTTGACTCTTTCAAATCTTTCGAAATCCCCATAATCGTTTTGGACGTTTCTTGATCCATCAAATATTGAAGCAAATCACAACTTGCCTTATCCAGTACCATATTTCATACTCCTCTATCAATCAACTGCCTTGAAAACAACTTTATAATAGTATCACATTCACTAACGCATTTCAATTATCAACAGTAGTCTCTTAACAACGAATACTTACAATTACAAAAGCGAGGCTTGGATTGAAAGGTCCTAGCCTCTTTTCAATTCAATTTCTTATTTCTTTTGACCGTAATAAGCATTTGGTCCATGCTTACGTTGGTAGTGTTTTTCTAGAATGTACTGGGGAGCAGGTTCAACTCTTGGATTGATTTGTTCTGTAAAGCGATTCATCTTTGATACTTCCTCTAGTACGACAGAGTGATAAACAGCATTCTCTGGATTTTTGCCCCAGGTGAATGGACCGTGATTGCGTACAACAATACCTGGTACTTCAACAGGATTGAGACCGCGACGTTCAAACTCTTCTACGATAACCAGGCCAGTATCTTTTTCATAGGCCACTTCTACTTCGTCCTTGGTCAAACTACGGGCGCAAGGGATTGAACCGTAGAAATAGTCTGCATGGGTTGTTCCGTAGAAAGGAATATCACGACCTGCCTGAGCCCAACCAACAGCTTCTGTCGAATGAGTGTGGACCACACTACCAATTTCTGACCAAGCCTTATATAACTGCACATGAGTTGGAAGATCAGAAGATGGTCTTAAATCCCCTTCTAGGACCTTACCATCTAGATCAGTCACTACCATGTTTTCTGGTGTCAATTCGTCATAATCCACACCTGATGGTTTGATAACAATGACACCGAGTTCCCGATCGACTTCAGATACATTCCCCCAGGTAAATTTGACAAGTCCATGTTTTGGTAATGATTGATTGGCATTACAGACTCGTTTACGCATATCGTTTATTACTTGATTCATCTTACATCAAACCTGCTTTCTTAATTAGTGGATAGAGAAAAGCTTGCGCCTCTTGAATGGCTGCGCGTGTTTCTTCTACAGTTTCACAATTTTCAGACCACATTTCGATTAGGAAAGGTCCATTATAATTGGTTTGTTTTAAAATATCGAAAGCTTCTTCCCATTTGACACAACCTTGCCCAAAAGTTACATCTCGGAACTGGCCCTTTGAACTTTCTGTCACTGCATAAGTATCCTTGAGATGGAGAGCTGCGATGGCATGATGCCCAAGATAAAATTCACTGTAGACATCATTATGCCATGCAGATACATTACCAATATCTGGGTATACAAAGAGGTAGGGAGAGTCAATCTCTTTTTCTACAGCCAAGTATTTTTCGATGCTATTGATGAAAGGATCATCCATAATTTCAATAGCAAGTACCACCTGAGCCTCTTCAGCCCAGTCACAAGCTTTTCTCAAATTTTTGATAAAACGTTGGCGTGTCTGGGGTGACTTTTCCTCATAATAAACGTCGTAACCAGCTAATTGAATCGTACGAACTCCCAAATCCTGAGCTAATTCGATACATTTTTTCATGAGTTCCAGAGATTTTTCCTCTAGAACTGGATCATTTGATCCCAATGGGTAACGACGATGTCCTGAAAAACAGATAGAAGGAATACGAACACCAGTTTCATAAATCGCTTTGACAACTTCCAAGCGCTCTTCCTTGCTCCAGTCCAGTCTTGCTAAACGCTCGTCACGTTCATCAATAGACATCTCGACAAAATCAAAGCCTAACTCCTTGGCAAAATTTAAACGTTCTAGCCAAGTAAAGTGTGTCGGGGTTGCCTTTTCATAAATTCCAATTGGACGTGCCATGGTTTACCCCCAAATTCGTCTGATTTCATCCTTGAAGGCACGCGCTGCTCCTGCTGGATCCGCAGCTTCTGTAATTCCACGACCTGCGATAAAGGTAAAGACATCAACGCCTTCAAAGAGTTTGAGAGTATCTACATCTAGACCACCTGTTACAGAAACTCGGAAGCCCATGTCAATGAGTTTTTTAACCTTATTAAGGTCTTTTTCACCCCAAGTTTCACCAGCAAGAAGGGCATCACGAGATTGGTGATAGATAGCTTGTGAGATACCTGCATCTAGCCAAAGCTGAGCTTGTTCAAAAGTCCAATCGCCATAAAGCTCGATCTGGATTTCGCCTCGTTCTCCTCGTTCAGTCTTGATAGCCTTTAGAGCTGCTTCCATAGTAGGGATGGTTGCACAACAGATACAAGTCATCCAGTCTGCTCCACGAACTGCATTATTTTTAGCAACTGTTCCACCAGCATCAGCACATTTTGTGTCTGCCACAATAATCTTATCTGGGAAAAGGCTACGCAAGACTTCAACCAGTTCACTTCCAACTTGAAGCAAGCAAACAGTTCCAGCTTCGATAATATCTACTTCCTGACCAACAGAAACAGCTGCTTTAATCGCTCCTTGCAAGTCTGAATGATCTAATGCAACTTGTAAATTAGGTATTCTTTTTGTCATTTCTTTATTCCTCTTTCTAACTTTCCAAATCCAATCCTTCGAGATAAGGGCTATCCTTAGATTCTTCAATCATAGCCAAGACATCTTCTTTAGTCTGGCAAGCCTGTAAACGTGCAATAGAATCTTCTAATTCAAACAGGGCAATGATTTGTGGAATGGCTACACTTGTGTGAATTTTTGAGCTTGTTGCTGCTAGTGCCAACAAAACAGATACCTCTTTCCCATCTGAAAATACAACAGGATTTTGTAAGGTGATCAATGAAAAGGCATCTCTTTGCACTCCAGCTTCAGGTCTAGCATGGGGCATAGCCATACCTGGCATTAAGATATAGTATGGGCCATACTCTTCAGTCGATTCAATGATAGCATCGTAATACTCTGGCAAAATTGCTCCACTTTCAATCAAGGGATCTACTGCTACCTTGACTGCTTCTTTCCAGTCTTTAGCTTCTAAACCTAGTCGGATCGAGTCATTGTTAATTAAAGCTTGTTTTAAATTCATATCTGCCTCCTTTATTTAAAGAGGGAGAAGGACAGAAACGATGACTCTCAGTTTCTATCCAGCCCCCTCCAACCTTTTACTGTAGTGCTTGACTGAGTTTTTCAGTGATTTCTTTATCATCCATCAAGTTGTCAAGCCCAATTAACTTCCCATTAGTCCGACCTTCTAATTCTTGGATCAAATGAAGAGAAGCGATTACGATGTCATAACCTGCTGCTAAACCTTTTGCTTCACCGACACTACATGAATTGACTGTAAAATCTGTTTGATTAAGCTTACGGAGGGCATTTTCAACCTTCATCTTGATAACCATAGATGAACCCATTCCATTTCCACACGCTGCTAATACTTTAACCATTTTATTTTCTCCTTTTCTAGAAACTATGCTTCTTCTTGAACTTCACCGTTGTAGTATTTTTCTTTATCTTTTGCTTTGGCAAATTGAAGTTGAGGAATAACAAGCAAGAAGAGACACACAAGTACATAACCAACAATACCAAGGTATTTGAAGATATATCCAAATCCAAGCCATGGGAATTCAAAGTCGATATTTCCATGGTAACCACCGTAAGATGCTAAGTCGAGAAGAGCTACACATAGAGCTCCTAGAGCAACTTGGAGGACGCCTGATATAAAGGATAGGATAACAGCTGCTTTCCATCCGCCACGCTTATCAGCGTAAACTGCAATTGCTGCATTATCAAAGAATACTGGTACAAATCCTGTAATAATAAGGATAGGGTTTTTAAAGACGATGAGCAAGACAATTGTAATCAATTGACCAATCAAACCAAAGGCAAATCCAGACAAGACAGCGTTTGGAGATCCAAATCCATAAGAAGCTGCAACGTCGACCGCTGGGAATGAACCTGGCAATAATTTGTTTGAAATACCTTGGAAGGCGTTTGTCAACTCAGATACGAACATGCGGACACCTTGCATCAAAACGAACAAGTAAACTGAGAAAGTGAAGGCTGTTTGAATAATGTACATAAAGAAATCTTGTTTAGCAGGATTGAATAACGTTCCTGAAGTAATGACTTCTTTATTAGACATAATGTCTGGACCCAAGATTAAAAGAATGGCTCCGAAGAATACGAGCATCAAGGTAGCAGATGCAACAACTGTATCGTGGAAGATTGAGAGGAACTTAGGTAATTTAAGATTATCTAAACTTTCTTCTTTCTTACCAAAGCGTCCTGCTACTTTATCTACAAACCAGATTGCAAATTGCTGTTGGTGGCCAATCGCAAATCCGCCACCACCAGTCAAGCGTTGAGTTGCCTCAACAGTCATATTTGAACTAACTGCCCAGTAAAGTCCACAGATGGTACCAATCGCTGCTGTACCGTAAGCATTGCGCAATTGTGGTACTAAGAATAGAACCATAAGAGATACTGTTGCAGCTTGTTGTACCATGATGTGCCCAGTAATAAAGAGGGTTCTTACCTTCGTAATCTTGCGAAGAGCTACAAGCAAGATATTTATTCCAAAACCAATCAATAGAGCTGTAGTTGCAGTCCCGACAAAATCTGGAAACTCTGCTGCAATTTTGTTGTTTGCTGCAGCCAGTCCAAAGTAAGGGTCAATAACAGCTGCACCAATTTGGAATTTGTAGTTAAGGGCTGCTAAGATCGGACGGAAGGTTGTAACCAAACCACCCG
Organism: Streptococcus sp. k-628; assembly: GCF_013277475.1. Lineage (NCBI taxonomy): Bacteria > Bacillati > Bacillota > Bacilli > Lactobacillales > Streptococcaceae > Streptococcus > Streptococcus sp. k-628. The sequence goes on along the minus strand of NZ_VMMZ01000028.1, from coordinate 17,941 downwards.
CACCCACGTTGAGCAACATATACCCTACTGTTGCTTTAACAAACCCTGAGAAAACGTCGTGGGCAGGTTTTTTCAAAAGTGCGTATCCTATCAACACCAATAAACCTACGAAAAATGCGGGATTCTGCAAAATATTGCTAGAAAACCAATTTAGAACACTTGAAATAACTTCCATAATTGTTCTCCTTTTGAATTGTTTTTGTAGGTTTATTATATACTTTGAAAGCGTAAACAAAAAGACCAAGAATTACACAGCGGACTGTTCACTCTTGGACTGTATGATTTATGATATTTTAATGATTAGCTTAGTTTCTCGTAGCTAGATAAAATGGAAGAATTTTATCATAAGATTTCAATAAATTTTCCACGAAATCTTCTTCAGATGAATTTTCTGTCACAGAAACATCTGCTTTAACTAACACTTTTCGAACTTCCTGACTTCTCAACTTCTCACGTAAAGTACGACGATTTTCTTCGTTCGACTCCCATCTTTGACTTTGATCATCAGAGTAGACTAGATAATAAATCCCTTCTACAACTGGAACTTCTAATACCTTGGTTTGTTTCTCCAAAGTTTGCTCATCTTTCTTGCGCTCGATGAAACTGACTTCCAAAGAAATTCCAAAGTCAGTAGATGTCCCATACAAACGCAAGGCTATCATAGGCTCTGTCACTTTCCCCTCACGCTGTAGATAAGCCCAGAAGTGTGGTCGCAAGCGCTGAGCCTGATTCATCCACTGGCTAGTCTGTTGGAGTTGCCATTCTGGATGTCTTGCTTGAAAGGCTTTAGCCAGTTCTGTAAAAGCCTTTCGAGCCTCTTGGCCTTTGTAACGCAATTCCAGCATCTTCTCTCGCTCTTCTCCCGCTTTATCTGGATTACGATACTGGATCCCTGCAAAGTCTAAATAGTCTCTTATCTTATTCAACATTAATTTAATCTCCTCCAGCTAGCAAAAAATCAGGTCAATCCTGATTTTGTTTATTCTGTATCTACAACGACATAGCGATTGGGCTCATCACCTTCAGAGTAACTGGTCACGCCATCCATACGTGAAATAATACGATGGATAATCTTGCGTTCGCTATTCGACATTGGATCTGTCTGATGACTGCGTCCTTCTTCTAAAACACGAGTCGCCAATTTTTGCGCATAGGTCTGCAAGACTTCTGCACGGTGTTCAACATAATCATTGACATTGATAGTAATGTAGAAGGTTCTTGAATAGCGGTTGTAAAGATAATTTTGAGCCAACAGTTGCAAGGCTTTCAAGACTTTACCGTGGTAGCCGATAATACGACCTGGTTCGTTAGTATCAATTTGCAAATTGATACTACGACGGTTATAATCATTTGAAAGTGTGGCTTCAACATCCATATCATCCACAATCGCTTGAACATAGGCAGTCACATCCGTAGCCACCTGGGCAATATCAAAGCTCGGTTCAACTTTCAAGCCCATCTCTGTCAAGTCTTGATTTTCAGTTTGGTCTTGCTCAGTTTCAAGGTCATCAGCGCCTGCTTCTTCCCTCATCGCTTCCTCGATTTGAAGTTCATTTAAAATCTCAATGTGACCAGTTTCTTCCAAGATAGTGCTGGCATGTCTTTCATGTTTTAAGATTTCAGCCTTGACTTCATCAGAAATACCTTGGCCTCCCTCTTCAATCTTTTTAATTGCTTCTACAACATGACCCAAATCAACAGTTGCTTCACTGACTGTTTTAACAGGCTCATTCAAATCATTGATTTGTTTTGGAACTCCCTTTACAGCTTGTTGGTTTGCTTTTACAACTGTCGTTTCACTAATAGCATCGATATCCACTTGGGCTGGTTTTTTACCAAATAAGCCAAGAAACCCTTTTTTCTCACGAGAAATGACTTTGATATGAGCCTTCATTCTTGGAATATCTAATTCTTTCAATCCTTTCTGGATTGCTTCTTCAACAGTTGAACCTGTAAATACTACCATTACCAGATTCCTCCTTATTATTTCGTTTTCTGAGCCTTTTTCTTGGCTTTTCTTTTTCTATTTTCCAAATCTTTCTGTGCCTGAACTACTGCCTCGCGCTCTGCAATAATCTTGAATGGATTATTCAAGAAATAGGTTTGCAAGACTTGATAAGCATTGGACACTGTCCAGTAGAGGGCGACTCCACCTGGCGCATAAACTGCAAAGATAAAAATCAAGACCGGAATCCCATACATCATCGCAGTCGTAGCGCCATTACGCTCAGACAAAGCTTTGTTGGACAACCAAGTACTTAAAAAGGTAAATACAGCTGCTAAAATCGGAAGAACAAAGGTTGTATCCACACCACCAAGGTTAATCTATAAGAAATGACCTGTCTTCAAAAAGTCAACTCTTGATAGAGCTTGGAACAAGGCCAAAATAACCGGCATCTGAATCAAAATCGGCCAAAGTGAATCTGACTGTCTGACACCCATTTCTTTAAAGACTTTACGCATTTCTTGCTCTAGCTTGGTTCTGCTCTCCATATCTCGACCTGGATACTGTTCTCGCAACGCCTTAATGCGCGGCTGAGCTTCCTGCATTTTCCTAGAAGCCACCATTTGCACCTGAAAGACTGGCAAGAGCACTGTACGAATCAAGACCGTAAAGAGAATAATCCCCACTCCGATACTGATATCAAACGACAAAAAGCGAATGATTTCCGCAAAGAAGTAAACCAATTTACTCCAAAAATCAGCCGAATCGGCTGTAATATCGCTAGTTATCCCATTAGTTGCACAGGCTGTCATGATCAATAGAGACAGTCCTAGCAAACTAGTCAACTGTAGTTTCTTTTTCACTCCCATTTCCTTCCTGGTAAATCTTTGATAATTTTAATACGTGGAGTAGATTTTTCTCCATCTCTACGTATCCCAAGTTTTCGACTCCTTTTCGAGCAATGACAACAAAGTCTACATCTTCTACCAGACTCCCTTTGGCATTCTGGATAATATGTCGGATCCGTCGCTTGATTTGATTTCTAGTGACGGCATTCCCCAGTTTTTTGCTAACTGATAGACCTACTCGAAAATGGTTTTTCTGGTTTTCTAACTGGTAGACAACAAATTTGCGATTGGCAAAACTTGTCCCTTCCTTGAAAATCGCCTTAAAATCTTTCTCTCTTTTTACACGAAAGTTTTTCTTCAAAACTCAACTCCATCTATTAAATTACTACTATTATACCATATTTTTCAAAAAAACCAATCATAGCAAGGTTTTGCACAATTTCATCAGAAAAAGGAGCCGGAAAATCTCTTTCCCAACTCCTTGTACGGAATATTTTTACTAGTTTTACTTATTTTTTCAAGCGTTCAACATCACGGGCAATGACTAATTCTTCATCTGTTGGAATAACCAAGACACGGATTTTAGCTGCCTCTGTTGAGATGTCTCCTGTAACGCCAAAGACATTCTTTTCATCATCAACATCACAGCCAAACCACGAAATTCCTGAGATTACATCACGACGGAAATTTGCTGCATTTTCACCAACACCTGCTGTGAAAACAATGGCATCTGCTCCATTTAGCACTGCAAGGTACTGACCGATATGTTTTTGAATACGGTCAACATACATTTCATAAGCCAAGCTAGCGTCGTGATTCCCTTCTGCTACAGCTGCTTCTATATCGCGCATATCGCTAGAATTAGCAGAAACTCCCAAAAGACCTGATTCACGATTCAGAACACGACTGATATCTTCTGGTGTGTTAAAATCATCTGTATATTGCATTAAGTAAGGAATGATAGCTGGATCAATGTCCCCTGTACGAGTTCCCATCATAATACCACCCAGAGGAGTGAAGCCCATAGAAGTGTCGACAGACTTACCAGCTTTCACAGCTGTAATTGAGCCTCCGTTACCAATATGACAGGTAATCAACTTCAAGTCTTCTAATGGACGTCCCAAGAGTTTTGCTGCTTCTCCTGCTACAAACTGATGGCTTGTACCGTGGGCACCATATTTACGAACCTTGTTTTCTCTGTAATATTTTGTTGGTAGAGGATAGCGATAAGCTTTCTCTGGCATAGTTGTGTGGAATGAAGTATCAAAAACAACTACACTGGTAATGTCTGGCAACAATTCCTTGAAGGCACGAACACCTGCTGCATTGGCTGGATTGTGGAGAGGAGCCAACAAGCTCAACTCTTCAACTTTTTCTAAAACATCTCCCTCAACGACTGTTGATTCTTTGAAATATTCTCCACCAGCCACAACACGGTGTCCAACACCTGTAATCTCGTCATAAGCCTTGATAATATCGAAACGAATCAAGTCATCCAATAAGATTTTAACAGCTTGTGTGTGATTTTCGATATCCAAAATCTGTTGCTCAGAACGGCCGTCAAATTTTACAGTTGAAATTGAATCTTTCAAACCGATACGTTCAATCAAACCTTTGGCTAACACTTTTTCTTCTGGCATTAAGTATAATTGCCATTTCAAACTTGAACTTCCTGCATTGATTGCAATTGTTTTTGTCATAACATGATACCCCTTTTTAAGCGTTTTCATCTATTATAACAAAATCTATTTTATATTTCAGTACCTTGAGTCCATTTTTGAAAATTTTCTTTAAATTTCATTAAAACACTTGCATCTTGCAAGCTAGCAAGTGGATAAACAAAAGGATCTACTGCTGTTTTACTTTTCTTCTGTAAGATAAAAATGGTCTTGGATTGTTTGGCATTGGCAAAGAGATTTTCAGGCAAACTAATCATGGCAGTCAGACTTGCCTCCTCTTTCAACCAGCCTTTCAACAAATCACTTTGAGGACTGGTCAACAAATCACTCGGAGCTAGAAAAATAGCGTATCCGTCTGACTTGAGATACTTAAGTCCTTGTTCCATGAGCAAGTGATGGGCGTAGGTATGTTCTTGACTAGAAGCAACTTGATGACGCGACGCAACGACATCATCAGGATAATAGCCAACAGGCAAGTCGCTGATGACCACATCACTTTCTTTGAGCATCTGTGGACGAACGGCATCTCCTTGGACAAAGCCAGCCTGCAAACCAATTACATCTGCCATACTAGCCGCCAAATCAATCAGCAAATCATCCACTTCCATTCCCAAATAATCCACCTTTTTATCAAGCGAGGTCAAGAAAGTAGCGCCTAGAATTCCCATCCCAGAACCCATTTCGAGGATAGTGATTTCCTCTTCTTTAAACAACTCTTCCACAATAAACACCAAAAGTAAGGCAATAACATCTGGTGTAAACTGGTGATTGGCCTGCAAGGGTTCTGTTTGCCCAGCCTTCATCAAGAGAAACTGGTAGGTCTTGAGCCATTCTTCTTTGCGAAGCGCTAAACGCTTAAGGGCCTGATTGTTCCCTTTGACCTGCTCTAGCTCAGTTTCACCATCCAAATAGATGCTATTTTGCTCCACCAAGGCGTCATAAAAGTTGGTCGTCAAATCATTTTGGATGACTTGGACATTCTCTAGTAAATAGGTATAACCTTGTTCAATTTTTTCAAAATCCATATTCCTATCTTATCAAATTTCCCTTCTTTTTTCCATCCTTATAGAAAAATCACTCCCTGACTAGGCGAGTGATTTTTGGGCTACTGTTAAAAAGAGTTCTGCGTAATTTCCTTGAAACAGGTCTTCAGCGCTATAGAGGATCTGACTATGCACAGATGAAAAACCATGCTCAATTAGCTGTTTTTCCAATTCAGGCAATTCAAATCCGTGATGGTTAGTAGCTGTCTTGGTAAAATCAGCAAGTAGGAGTTGTCCATCTTCCCTCAAATGTTGACGAAACAGTGAGAGAGCCGCATCCAAATCAGGCATATGATGAAGAACCCGACTAACAACAATGAGATCAAACTCTTGCTCCAAAAACTGGATATTCTTGATGTCTTGCTGATCCGCTTTCAAACGAGCTTGCTCCAGCATTTTCTCTGAAATATCCACCAATATTACAGATTTGGCTTGTTTTGCCAGAGGCAAGGCTAATAGCCCCGTCCCTCCACCGAAATCCAAAATTTCTTTGTCTGATAGAAGATCAATCTGTTTCTCGACTGCTTGACAAACCAAGTTTGCAAGAAAGATATTTTTAGGGGAATCAAAAGTTTCTGCTTTGTGGTTAAAATCATGATTCATATCTTTAGTTTAGCACAAAGTAGCTTGATTGGCTAGAAATTCTCTTTCTTTTCAGGCTTCTCTTCTGATTTTTTCTTCTCCACTTTTTCGCTTGAATCGGTCGCTACCTCTTCCTTTTTATCTCTTTTCTCTTCTTTAATTTTGACGGAAGGAAAGATAAATTCATATTGGCTCTTAGGCGTACGAACCGTCGTCACCAAGTTTGTTTTCTTATTTTGATAGCTTACCTGACCTAGATTAAAAACCTGTTCCCCACTTTCTTGCTCAGCTTTATCCTTGGTTCGTTTGGCCATAGCAAAAGCAACCAACTTTTCTTTATTTAAAGCATAGTCTCTATGGTGGGCTACTTGTCGGTTCAAGTAAAATTGTAACAAAAGACTAAAGATAGCTGCCATGGTGACTGCATATAGGAGAACACCTGCCTTAACTTTTTTCTTTTTCCACACGATAGATGAACTCCCTTTCTAAGCCTTTTTGAAACTGGAAACGAAAACGAACCAGTTGATTGTCCTCTGTAATCTGTGCGGATTTGAGTCCATAAACCATAGGCTGATAACCTCGTCCACTGGCATCGGTTTTCCGAAAATCATCTGATTTAGACTTGCCTATCGCAATTTCCTTGCCATCCTGCTTCATATAGAGGCGATTGCCTTCTACTTTTTCGAACTGCGAACGGTCTAATTCTGCCTCCAACTGATCCACAAACAAGAGCCACTCCTTTTGCTCGCTCTGTTGCTGGTAGCGAACTTCTGAAACGAGGAGCTGACTCATGGCCTGAAATAGGAGTAAGCCTCCACTGATGACAATGAGGGCAATCAGGGATTCTAATAAGGTAAAAGCCTTGACCTTATGGCTCTTTAATAGCCAACAACTGTTCTGAACCATGGTAGACCTCCAATCCCTTTTCACTAGAAAACACCTGAATCTCAACTCCATTTATGTTTACCTGATTTTGACCTGTCTGCAAGGCCATCTTAGTTACCCTCAAGACTTCTTCCTTTTGCAAGATTTTTGCTTCCTCTTGCCTATTCTTTTGAATTTGTCCCAAAAGGAGGGTCGCAATGCTGGCAAAGATAGCTAAAGCAACTACTGCTTCCAGTAAAATCACTGCCCTAATTTTTTGTTTCCTTAATGCGTTTAATTTTTCCATTTCCTAGATATAATTGATAGCGAATCGCTCCTTTACTGGTCTGAAATTCAACCTTAGCCAGAGACGAATTGCCCCCAGCTCGGTCAAATGTGATACTTTGTCCCGATGGTGCTTGAATTCCTTTAGGAACTGTCAGCTTTTGACTGCCATTGCTAATGGTCTGTCCGTCTATGCTCAAACTTGTCTTTTGCTGACTGGCTACACTGCGTTTTTGGGTTTCCCGATAGAGTTCTTCAAACTCCATAAAGAAAATCTGCTCCTCTACCGCCGCAAAAGTGGACTGGACAGAGCCTGACAAGCCCAAGGCAAGGATACTCACAAGTCCCAAAACCAAGAGACTTTCCAGCATGGTAAAGGCCTTAATCTGCGACCGTTTGAGTCTTATTTTGTTTAGCATGGTATTCTTTATAGGCTTTAGCCTGTTCCTCGGTGATTCGCCCATCTGCTTGTAACTTGTTTAGGCTAGCCTCTTCATTTTTTCCCAAACTATAAAGCTCTGCCTGGCTTTCTACCACCTTAACAACAGCAGCTTTTCCTTTGTCGTTGACTGCTTCTTTTTGCTTGGTCAGATTAGGTACAAAGAGCAAGAGAAGCACACTGATGATTAAAAGGACCACTAACATCTCTACCAGAGTGAAAGCTTTAACCTTAGCTTTTTTCAAGAATGTCATCATTTTTTTCATGTTAAAAATTTACCTCCATATTTTGATACATGGGCATGAGCATTGCCGCATAAAGTAAAACGATAATCAGTGCCACAAAGATAAAAACCAGTGGCTGCACCAAATTCATGGTGCGGTTGACTCGGGTAAAAAAGGCTTCCCAAGTTTTTTCAGCATAGATTTCCAACTCACTACCCAGCTTGGACTTGACTTCCCCATACTCGATAATGAGACTCAACTCCTTCTTAAAGAAAGGATAGGTCGCTATGGTTTGAGAAAATTCGCGGCCACTTTGTAGGGATTGAGCTAGGTCTTGACCGATTTCTTTAAAGAGCTGAGAACCTTGTTCCTGCATCATCTGAAAAATCTGCGTCAACTCCATCCCCTGCGAAATCATATTCCCCCATTCACGCGCGTAATAGGCCGTCAAATAAGTCCGAACAAAGATTCCAAGTAAGGGAAGGCGCGCTAATATAGAAAAGACGCGCATCTTAGAACTTCTTTTATAAAAAGTGAGTGCTAAAAGGACAAGTATGGAAACAAACCCTACCATTCCTAGAAAGATTTGTGGCAGATTACCGATAATCTGAGTGGCGATATTACTACTATCCAGTTGTGGTAGTAGATAGTTCCGTAGCCCCAGCATGATTAAGAGAAGAAAACCTAGCAAAATCAAAGGATAGGTCGCTACTTCAATTAGTTTTTTCTTGACCTTGGCCAGATTGTCTAGATACTCTTCTATCTTTCCCAAACTCAGGTGGAGATTCCCATGAACTTCAGCTAGGGATAACTGGGTGACAATAGCACTTGAAAAACCCAAACTTTCCATCATTTCTGAGAATGATTTACCTTGAGACAAGCCCGTGCGCATCTGGGCCACACACTGCTTGTTCAACAAGGCACTCCTATCTAAAAAGGAGATGGTCTCCACCAGATGAAAACCACTGGAAAAGAGATTGTTAAACAAGGTAATGATATTTTTTTGCTTAGCTGTAGCTAATTTTCTCCGTCTCAGCCTGAAGACTTGTGATATGTCCATCTTTAAGAAGCTGGTCAATCTGCTCATTCCAGCTAGTTGGCTGGTGTTCTTGATAGTCTTTGTTTGCAAAGTCAACGATTCCTCCTCCCCCGATTAATCTCTGGTAGCAGACTCCTTGCAGAACGACTGCCAATTCCTCCTCACTCACACCCAACTCCAGCAGGCGCTCATAAACACCTCGAATACTCTTGGCGTGAATGGTTGAAAAGACTGTCGCCCCTGTCAAACTAGCTCTGACCACTGCACGTGCCGTCTCGCTGTCCCGAATTTCTCCGATAATCAGGAGATCTGGTCGATGACGTAGGGAAAGTTTGATGAGATTTTCATACGTCAACCCGATTGCTTCGTTCAACTGCAACTGGAGCATGTCGTCCTGCTTGATTTCGACTGGATCTTCGATGGACATGACTTGTTGCCCCTTAAAAAGGGACTTAGCTAATTCATGCATCAGGGTTGTCTTGCCACTGCCGACTGGGCCAGCAAAAAGATAAAGTCCCCGTTGCCTGTACTGCTTGCCCAATTCGTCAATATCCTGAAACCAAAAATGCAAATCCTGCTCCTCATCATGCAACAAACGAATAACTAAACTCTCATGCCCTCTATAATCGCCTACAGTAGATAGACGTAGGGACGCCATCTTCTGGTCATAGGCATAATCACAGGAACCAAGTTGACTACGTCTCTTTTCTCCCACATTCATACCCGCCACAAACTTAAAGTGACTGATGACGGCCGCAAATTTTTCAAAATCATAACAACCGATTTTACAGCACTCGTCTCCTACCCTCATATGAAGCTCATAGGCGTCTAACTTGGGGACAAAATAAATGTCTTGCGCTCCTTTTTTCCGGGCTGAACGAATGATTTCTTGTGCAATTTCTTGAACCATACTTACCTCCTCACCTATACTATTCGCAAAGATTTGGAAAAATAAAAAAAGCAACTCCAAAAAAGTTACTTTTTCTCTATTTTAATTTTATACGGCAAGAACGGTGCCTTTCCTTACCTGTTTGTTTTTCATAGCCTGGGCGTAGTTTTTCATCTGGGATAACCTGCTCATCCTGTAAAAGAGCCAAAGAATGGTATTGTTGTAAATACTCGTCACATTCATCGCACCAGCGTTGGTCTTCTGGATCCCAAAAAATGGTCATCAAGTCACTTCTGCTTTTATAAAGAGGGGATTCTTGTTCTAATTTAAACCAGCAAGTTTTGTAGTATTTGAGAGCATCATAATACTGGTCAAATTTCTTACTAGCTACAATATCTTCTTCCCAACCTTCTAAGAACCACCAGGGTTCGAAATCTCCGTACATTTCTATAACACGATACATATTCATTCATTCCTTTGTACCGTATATTATAACCAATTCCGCTAAACAAGGAAAGAAATATGCTCATTTCTTAATTTCTTGATAAAAAATCCAGCCATCTGATGGATGACTGAATTTCTATTTGCTTGTGTTCCAAAATCTTTTTACTACCTAGGCTTCAGAAATATCGTTTTCGATGATGACCTTAATTGCATGGTGGTCTGCTGCCTTACTGAAGACTTCATAGGCTTTTTCAATTTCACTGAGTTTGAAATAATGAGTTACCAATTTTTCTGGTTCAATCTTATGACTTTCAAGTGCTTTCAACAATTGTGGAGTTGTATTTGTAGATACCAAACCAGTTGTTACATTGATGTTGCGAATCCAAAGTTTATCCAAATCGAATTCGACTGGTTTACCATGTACACCACAGTTGGCAACTGTTCCGTCTATACCGATAATCTTTTGACAGAAATCAAATGTTGCAGGAATACCAACAGCTTCGATAGCGACATCTACACCACGGCCATCTGTCAAATCATAAATTTCTTTAATCGCTTTTTCAGGGTCTGAAGAATTAACCTTGTGAGTCGCACCAAATGATAAAGCAGTTTCCAAGCGGTTATCGTCTAAGTCCACCATAATCAATTTGGCTGGTGAGTAGAACTGAGCTGTCAAGAGAGCAGCCAATCCAACTGGACCTGAACCAATAATGGCTACGCTACAACCAGGTTCTACTTTTCCTTTCAAGACACCAATTTCATACCCAGTAGGCAGAATGTCTGATAGCATAACCAAGGCTTCATCTGACAAGTCTTCTGGAGTGTGGTAAAGAGTGTTATCTGCATGAGGGACACGTAGATACTCAGCCTGCATACCATCAATCAAGTGACCAAAAATCCAGCCCCCTTCGTCTTCACAGTGGGCATAAATTCCTTTTTTACAGTAGTAGCATTTACCACAGGCACAGACACAAGAAATCAAGACCTTATCGCCTTTTTTGAAGTTAGAAACTCCTTCCCCAACTTCTTCCACAATCCCAATCCCTTCGTGACCAAGAATGGTACCACTTTGGCAAGCAGGGACATCCCCTTTGATAATATGGAGGTCTGTTCCACAAATAGTGGTTTTTACGATACGCACAATAGCGTCTGTTGGCTTGCGAATAACTGGTTTGTCTACATCAACAAAAGAAGCAAGTCCTGGTTTAACATAAGTATAGGCTTTCATAAAGCAATCCTCCGTTTTTTATTTGTACTATTTATAATATAATTGTAAGCCTTTTCATTTGTTTATTCAAGTTTTTTTGTGATTTTTTTAGTTTTTTTATTTACCAGTAAAGCAATATAGATAAAAAAGCAGAAGCTAATCTCTAACTTCTGCTTTCTCTCTTATGCTTGATAACGTTTCACACCATCTAGGTAAGTTGCTACCAATTCCAAATCTTTATCTAATACGATAAAGTCCGCATCATAACCTTCACGGATTTGACCACAGACATCATCAATGTGAACAGATTTAGCTGGGTTAAGGCTGGCCATCATGACCGCTTCATGCGGATTCGCAATACCCCATTCGACTACATTTCTCATACCATCTTTAAGTTTGAGGATAGAACCTGCCAAATTACCAGTAGATTTGAGACGTGCAGTTCCATTTGCTACTACAACTGGGAATTCTCCCAACATGTAGTCTCCATCTTCCAAACCACCTGCTGTCATACAGTCTGTGATAAGGGCAATATTTTCAGTTCCCTTTTGCTTAAGTAAAATCTCACAAGCTTTTGGATCTACGTGATAACCATCACAAATCAATTCTGCGTAAGTATGTGGGAGCTCATACATAGCTCCTACCATACCTAGTTCGCGGTGTGTTAAACCACGCATCCCATTATAGGCATGTACCCATACACTAGCTCCAGCATCAACTGCCTTCTTAGCTTGTTCAAATGTCGCATCTGAGTGTCCAAGTGCAACTGTCACACCTTCACCTGTAATAGTACGTACAAAATCTTCCACCCCATCACGTTCTGGTGCAATAGCGATTTTATTTAGCATCCCTTTTGCAGCATCTTGCCAAGAATGAAACTCCTCAACACCCGGGTCTCTCATATAAGTTGGATTTTGTGCCCCCTTAAAAGTTTCTGTGAAATATGGACCTTCATAATAAATCCCACGAATCTTAGCACCTGTTGCTTCTTTATAATGGTTTCCAAGATTTTCAGTGACTGCAAGCAATTGCTCATAAGTGGCTGTTAAAGTTGTGGGCAAGAAACTGGTAACACCGGTACTAAGAAGTCCTTCACTCATAGTATGCAATGTACCTTCAATATTGTTGTCCATCACATCTACACCTGCATATCCATGAATATGAGTATCCACAAGACCTGGTGCAATGCTATAACCAGTATAGTCAAGAACCTCTGCTCCTTCAGGAATTTGATCCACATGTTTCCCAAATTTGCCATCAACAAGTTCTAAGTACCCACCGCGACGAATGCCAAATGGATAGAAAAACTGATCCGCTTTAACGTAATTAGGCATAATAATGACCTCCTTAAAAGATTACTTTTGATATTTATTATGTCAATTACATTATAAACCTTTCTGATTCATTTGTAAATGGTATAGACCTATTTTCTAAAGATATTTTAAAAGAGCTGGATTTCTCCAACTCTTTTCTCTGTAATACAGGTTATTTTGATTTAACTGGCTTGTCTTGAGCCGTCTGCAAGGCTGTGGCAATGGTATCTGCATACAATTTTGCTCCTGCTTCAATAGTGCTAGTGTCACTTCCGAAATGGACTTGGTCTGTTCCTGTCCAAATTTCTGGATGCTCTTTCGCAACTTGATTCCAATCAGCAATGGTGATGTAAGGAGTCTTCTCTGCCAATTCTCTCATATAGGCAGCCGCCTTCTCAACGATTGCATAGGTCTCTTTTGTCTTATCTCCTTCATAAGGAGTCACCAAAACCATATGGTGCCCCTTAGGAAGATTTTTCACGATACTATCCCAATCTTCCTTGTAATTTTCAGGATTATTTACCCCTGTTGCAATGATCACCATCTTAGGTAAAAATTTATTCTGGCTATTGTTGAGCATGATTTCGTTGGCGGTCTTGGTTGTTCTGCTGACCTGCGCGTTAATCTGTGCTCCAGGAAGGGCTGTCTGCAGGGCTGTATTAGCTCTTAGAGCCACTGAGTCACCAATTAACATAGTACCATCAGCAATTCCTAAACTATTTGCATCTGCCCGTTCTGTCATCACCTTGGTTTGGCTAATATTTGTTGCAGCTTGCTTCAAACCATTGACAGTTAAGTCTGTCTCAAAAGCTCCCACTTGTGGTGCCAACAAAGTTACTAAGAAGACAATGAAGGCCAAGATTCCTGTACTTGTCGCAAGAATTGCGTGAATATAAGGCAGGGGACGAAGGGTTTGTATAATAGGTGTGTCCTTTCCTGCAATCCAAGGTTCCAACACATAAAATGATAGGCTGGCGAATCCATAAGAACAAATCAAAGTCAGTAACACAGCAAGAAGATTTGATGTCAATTGTGAAAAAATGATATAGAAAGGCCAATGGAAGAGATAGACAGCGTAACTAGTATCTGCTAAAAAGCTGATAATCTTTGGTTCTTGCACATTAGGAGTCTTTTCATGCAAGACACGCGCCGCCAGAATCATAGCAAGGGCTGCAATGCTGGCAAGCAAGAAGCCAATAAGATAGGCAAAGAGATAGGTAAATTTGACAAAGAAGGTCAAAATGAGTACGAAGCCAAAACCTCCTCCAAAAACTAAAAGGGTCTTTCGTAAATCCCAGATTTTATCCAACTGCTTGACTAGGGAAGTCGTCTGACGAACGCCTACAATAGTTGCTAGAATACTTCCCAAAAAGAATGGATAGACATGAGTTAAACTGGAGAAGTAAACAGAGGAATAAGAGGTTACTAGAAAACTACCAATAAACATGGAGAAGAAGCTGATCAAGAAGGCAGCAGCAGATAAAAGAAAGACCATCCCCTTCAACTGACCATTTGATTTAGCCTGTTTGGATAAGAACCAAACTGCCAATCCCCAGAGGATATAGTAGTGAACCTCAACGGCCAAGCTCCAATTATGAACAAACAAATGAGGAATGAACTGTGATTCATAACTCCCACCTGTTAGGAGTTCATAGAAGTTGGTCATAAAGCCTAAAACACCCGCAATCTGACCCCCAATTCCAGCCACATAATCTTGGCGAACCAAGAAAGTAAAAGGCATGGTCACCAAGACCATCAAAACCACAGGTGGCACAATCCGATAAAAGCGTCTCCTAAAAAATCCAATCAAGTCAATCTCATGATTTTTAGAAAACTCTTCGATGAGTAGAGCCGTAATCAAAAAGCCTGAAAATGTGAAAAAGACATCTACCCCGAAAAATCCTCCAGGAAAGATGGTCTGAAAGAAATGATACAAGAGTACCAGTAGTAAACCTGTAATCCTAATCAAGGAAAACCATTTAATGCGCATACGAGTTTATTCTCCCTTTCATTGTACACTTTATTCTATCAAAAAAAGAAGAAAAATCCCAAGAGAAAACTTAGGATTTTTAGCTTATATCAATTCCATTTTAGAAATTACGCCCTGATTTATTATAGCCATATTTTTCAACAAAATACTCACGGAATTCCAAGAGATTGTCATCCATGATGGCTTGTCGCACTTGCTTCATCAGGTTAAGCAAGAAGTAAAGATTGTGGTAGCTAGTCAAGCGGATACCAAAGGTTTCATCAGCCTTGAGTAGGTGACGAAGATAAGCACGTGTATAGTTCTTACATGTGTAACAATCACACTCAGGATCCAGTGGCGTAAAGTCCTCAGCAAACTGGGCATTTTTGACAACCAAACGTCCCTGACTGGTCATACAAGTCCCATTACGAGCGATACGAGTCGGCAAGACACAGTCAAACATATCTACCCCACGAATCACCCCATCAATCAAGCTATCTGGCGCTCCCACACCCATCAAATAGCGAGGTTTATTTTCAGGCAGCAGTTGAGTTGTAAAATCCAAGACCGCATTCATCTCTTCATGGGTTTCTCCCACTGCCAAGCCACCGATAGAGTAGCCTGGGAAATCCATGCTGACAAGGTCATGAGCTGATTGGCGACGTAGGTCTTCAAATCCAGCCCCCTGCACAATCCCAAATAACCCTTGGTCATGCGGACGACGATGAGCTTTCAAACCACGCTCAGCCCAACGGCTGGTACGCTCGATTGATTTCTTAACGTAGTCGTATGGTTGATAAAACTGAGGACATTCGTCAAAGGACATCATGATGTCTGAACCCAAATTATTCTGAATAGAGATGGCTTTTTCTGGCGATAGGAACATCTTAGAACCATTGAGATGGTTTTTAAAGGTTACTCCTTCTTCTGTGATATTACGGCTATCTGCTAAGGAATAAACCTGAAAACCACCACTATCTGTCAAAATAGGCTGGTCCCAATTCATGAACTTGTGGAGACCACCAGCGCGTGCAATGAGTTCGTCTCCAGGACGAAGCCAGAGATGATAGGTGTTTGACAGGATAATTCCCGAACCCATCTCCTTCAATTCTTCAGGCGACTGAGTTTTGACAGTGGCTTGAGTTCCAACTGGCATAAACATAGGCGTCGGGAAGGTGCCGTGGGGAGTGATGATTTCTCCCAGACGAGCTCCCGTGTGTTTTTCTTTCTTAATCAAACGATATTTGATTGGTGAATCTGACATTTTTTACCTCCGAAGCTGGGAAAGACAGTCCCAGTTCATACTTTGTACCCAAGGGCATACTGTATGATTTTATCAAAAAAAGTAGGAACTGTCACGAACTATGGTATAATAAGAGAATGAACTATCCAAAAATTGATTTAAAAACAATTCGTCAGGAGTCAAAACATTTTCAGGCTGACACCCCCCGTCTCTTTCTCCTCTATATCCTTCCCAGTATGCTGGTCATCTTATCTGGTTTTCTTAATCCCTTATCTCGGATCCACGGGACTGTTTTAGAACAACCATTTTTCAGCATACTTGGTCAAATACTTCAAGCCTACCTCTTTCCTCTACTAGTCTCCTTTATCGGGACTATTCTTTTGACCAGTTCCGTCTATGCAACACTGACACTCATGAAAGATTCTAAAACGGAGCCATCTGTAAAAAACAGCCTAGCTCTCTTTGATGAGGAGCTCTTTTCTCAAACCTTTTTGACCCTACTTCTCAAACGTTTCTATCTCTTTTTATGGAGTATCCCTAATTTACTTGGGATTTACTTCCTCTTTTATAGTAGCTTTTTAGCCAAAAAATTCGTCACCCTACATCCTGAGTTTCCAAATCTAGATCTCTCATCAGTTGAAACCGAGCGTTTCCTCATGGTCTTTGGACTCTACTTTCTTGCAAGTCTCATCTTGATCATTGTAGGAAATATCCTCTATATTCCACAGTATTATGCCTATTCACAGGTGGAATTTCTTCTCTGTTATAGTCTAGACCTAGGACAGGCCTCACCAAGACGAATCCTAAAAACTAGCCGTTCCTTTATGAAGGGCTACAAGTTCCAGCACTTTGTCCTAGATTTACAGCTTCTTCCTTGGTACTTCCTCAATTGGATTACCTTTGGCATTGCTAGTTTTTTACTCCTACCTTATATCCAATGTACTAAAATCAGCTTTTATAGAGCAGTACTTAGAGCAGCACTTAGTAAAAAATACCAACTAAACTACCCCTGGTAGGGCTAGTTTTTCACTCCTACCCTACATTCAAATCAATAAAATGATTTTTTACCGAGCAGTACTGGCTCGAAAACGTCCAAAAGCTTGAAGGTGACCCTTCAAGCTTTTTTCTATCAATGAGTTTCTCCACCTACCAACTTGAGGTCTTGATCTCCATGTTCGATAATGGCGCCAATTGCCGCTTCTATCCCTCGCCTAATATCCACTAAACTCATAGCTGAAGTAGTCGGTCTATTCACCACCTGTTCCATCATATAAGGAATATGCATAAAACCTGCCTTAACATGTGGAAATTTCTTTTCTACCAAATAGAGGGCCTGATACATCAAATGATTGCAGACAAAAGTCCCTGCCGTATTGGAAACAGAGGCCGACAATCCCTCTTTTTTTATAGCTTGAACCATTGCTTTAATCGGTAGACTACTAAAATAAGCCGGAGCACCATCTGGGCGAATAGGAAGGTCAATCGGCTGATTACCTTCATTATCAGGAATGCGTGCATCGTCTTGGTTAATGGCCACTCGTTCAGGTGTCAAACTAGATCTTCCACCTGCTTGGCCAATACAAAGGACAAAATCAGGTTGATAACGACTCATCTCTTCTTCCAATACTTGAGCCGATTTGTGAAAAACTGTCGGCACTTCTAGCCAACGAACCTCAGCACCATGGATTTCAGCTGGTAAACCTTTAATAGCCTCCAAGGCTGGATTAACCTTTTCCCCTCCAAAGGGCTCAAAACCTGTCACTAATACTTTCATTTCTAACTCCTCAAAACAAATTCAATGAGACTTTTTTCTTAAAAACAAGTATAACATATTTCCCTTATTCTGGGGTGAAAAGGACTAGTGAGGCTAGGATTGCTCTTTGATATTCAATGAAAATCAAAGAGCAAACTAGGAAGCTAGCCACAGG
>NZ_VMMZ01000027.1:0-10388 GCF_013277475.1 Streptococcus sp. k-628 | reverse complement strand
CTAGCTTCCTAGTTTGCTCTTTGATTTTCATTGAGTATAATTCTCCACCACTCTCAATCATAAAAAATAAACTAGAAACAACAAAATAATAACTTAATAAAAATATCGAAAGTTTTGAAAATGAACCTCGATATTTTTGTTTTTGTTTTATTTTGTTGTTTTTGTATTTGAATGATGGGCTAGTTTATGGTAAGATAGTAGTAGGAAACGAGGTGATAATGTGCTCAAACAAGAAAAATTAACCAAAATTTTAGAGATAGTAAATAGTAAAGGAACCATAACGGTTAAACAGATTATGGACGAAATAGCCGTTTCAGATATGACTGCAAGGCGCTATTTACAGGAATTAGCTGATAAAGATTTGCTGATTCGTGTGCATGGTGGAGCTGAAAAACTTCGAACCAACTCCCTTTTGACTAATGAGCGATCAAATATTGAAAAACAAGCCCTCCAAACGGCAGAAAAACAAGAAATAGCCCGTTTTGCAGGCAGTCTAGTAGAAGAAAGAGAAACTATTTTTATTGGACCAGGAACAACATTAGAATTTTTTGCGCGTGAGTTGCCTATTGACAATATCCGCGTCGTGACCAACAGTCTACCTGTTTTTCTGATTTTAAGCGAACGAAAATTAACAGATTTGATTTTGATAGGTGGAAATTATCGCGATATTACAGGTGCTTTTGTTGGCACATTGACCCTACAAAATCTCTCTAATCTCCAATTTTCTAAAGCTTTCGTTAGCTGTAATGGTATTCAAAACGGAGCTCTAGCTACTTTTAGCGAGGAAGAGGGAGAGGCTCAACGCATCGCTTTAAATAATTCTAATAAAAAATATTTACTCGCAGATCATAGTAAGTTCAATAAGTTTGATTTTTATACTTTTTATAATGTATCAAATCTTGATACTATTGTTTCAGATTCTAAACTAAGTGATTCAATCCTTTTTGAGCTATCTAAACTTACTAAAGTCATCAAGCCTTAATAAACCTGAAAGATTCTGGTTAACAACTCAATTTCAGAAGTAAATCTTCCCACAATAAAACGCATAGTATCAAGGTTTTCAACACCTGATATTATGCGTTTTTCTGCGTTAAAGACTTTTTGCCCAATTGCTTTATCTGCCACCTCAAAGCTATGCATTGAGAAACCTGCGACTTGCTTTCTAGTTTAAAGTTGCTCTTTGATTTTCATTGAGTATAAGCAACGTGATTAGATAAAAGTTTTGCAGCGTACTAAATACGAGATTTAACTTTTTTGGAAATTGGTTACGATTGTTGAAACGGCATAAAA
Source organism: Streptococcus sp. k-628 (assembly GCF_013277475.1). NCBI lineage: Bacteria > Bacillati > Bacillota > Bacilli > Lactobacillales > Streptococcaceae > Streptococcus > Streptococcus sp. k-628. Next base: position 9,098 of record NZ_VMMZ01000027.1, on the reverse strand, counting down.
TCTGAATCAAAGGAGATATTATCCCGTTCTTCAGGATTGATAAAATTTAAAAACAAATTTTTAAATTCTTCCAGCTCATAATCTGAATGACAAATCCATTCTTTACCGGTAGAGACATACCATTTCCCAAGGCTTTTCAGTTCTTCATTCGTCAAACACGGTATTTGAGAGCATTTTTCAAAGTTGATAATATAAACTTTTTCATAAATAGATTGGATAAAATTTTTGAACATCTTTTTGCCTCACTAAAATTCTATATCTAATGACTCATTCTACTACTCAATCACTTGAGTTTTCGCTACTTTCTTGTACCAGTGAGCTGATTTCTTAGGATAACGTTCTTGAGTTTCAAAATCTACATAGAAGAGACCGTAACGTTTCTCATACCCATTTGACCATGAGAAGACATCCATCAATGACCAAATAAAGTAACCTTTTACATTAGCGCCATCTGCAATCGCATCAGACAAGACCTCCAAGTGTTGTTTCACATAATCAATACGGCCATCATCATAAACAGTGTTATCGACGAACTCATCTTTATAGCCGAGACCATTTTCAGTGATGTAAATCTTCTTGTAGTTCGGATAATCTTTCTTCACGCGCATGATTTGGTCATACAAACCTTGAGGGTAGATAATCCAATCCCAATCCGTACGTGGTACATAATCAGGAGCTACACGACGACCAACACCTTTGATTTGGTATTTAGAACTTCCTTTCTCACCCTTACCATTATGGATGATTTCAGTTTCTCCATCAAAGGATTCCATCCAGTCACTCATATAGTAGTTAATTCCAAGGAAGTCATTCAAGTCTTTTGCGGCTTCTAATACTTCGAAATCTTCGTCACGCAAGTCAAGCTTTCCACCATTGGCAGCCAAGATAGCCTCTACCCCTGCCAGGGTCTTTTCAGAGTAGTGCCCCAGATAAGTTGCATCCAAGATAAATTTGTTATGGATAATGTCCTCCAACTCTGCCGCAATAACATCTGCTGGATTTTTAGGATCCAAAGGATACTTAGTTGGCAGAGCGTGAACAACACCAATTTCACCTTTATAACCTTTATCTTTATATAGCTTAACTGCACGCGCATGAGACACCATCATATTGTGGTGCGATTGGAAGACTTTGGCAAGGTCATACTGGATACCTGGAGGGAATTTACCAACTAAATATTGACCATCACCGATTGGCCCAATTTCATTAAAGGTTGTCCAATAATTTACTTCTGGAAATTCTTCAAAACAGAAAGCCGCGTAGTCTACAAAGTGTTCAATATTTTCACGATTTAAGAAGTCGCCATTTGAGTGAAGAGCTTCTGGCGTGTCAAAATGATGAAGAGTTACAAATGGCTCAACGTGACGTTTGTGACACTCTGCAAATAGATTATGATAAAATTCAACACCTTTAGCATTTACTTCACCATAACCAGTCGGGAAAATACGTGACCAGGCAATAGAAATTCGAATGCCATTGATACCATACTCTTCTGCCAGCTTGAGGTCAACTGGATATCGATTGTAAAAATCACTGGCTGGTTCTGCAGTGTACCAGTAGTTATCTTCAAGATATTTATCCCACGCAACTGGTCCTTTTCCATCAGTATGTGTAGCACCTTCTGCTTGATAAGCAGCTGTTGCGCCACCGAAAATAAAGTCTTTTGGTAATGTTTTTGTCATATAATTCTCCTTTTAATTAAAAAAGAAATAAGATGGAGAGGAGGCTAGTGAGGCTTTATTCTCCATCTCACTTCTAATCTTTTATTTTTCGAATTGAGCTTGTACAAATGCAAGAGCACCTTTTCCATCACGGGTTAATTTGATGTATTGAGCGCCTTCTGTCTTGGCAAGTTTAATACCGAGTTTATCAGTTTCTGCTTTCATGTCTTCAAAGTTTGAAGCAACTTGAGGAGCAAGGATAACAAGATCAAACTCTGGCAACATTTCACGGTGAGCACCATAGCCACCTGCTGCTGCTTTCACAGGAACATTGTATTCTGCAGCTGCCTTGTTCAAAGCATTTGCAAGGAGACCACTTGTCCCTCCACCTGCACAGAGAACGAGAACATTTGTTTCTTCAGTGATGGTATTTTGTGCTGCTTCTACACCCGCTTTCTCAAGAATAGCATCTGCTTTTGCAGTGTTGAAGTTTGCAGCAACTTTTTCTTTCAATTCGTCATTAGACTTACCTGAACGCTCTTCTTCAAGAATTTGTTCATCATATACTTTAAGGAATGGGTAGTAAATGACTACGTCAACCACGATTAGAAGGGCAGCAAGAATGAATGATAGCACTTGGAAGTTAGTTCCAAGAACTAGACCTAGTGGAGCTGGAGTTGTCCATGGTAGATTAGCAGTAAATGAGTTCATTCCAAGAGTTTCAATAAAGAATTTAAAGATCCATACGTTTGCGATAGGAGCAAAAATAAATGGAATGAAGAAGATTGGATTTAATACCAATGGAGCACCGAACAAGATAGGCTCATTTACACCGAAGAAAGTTGGAACTACTGAAGCACGACCGATTGCACGGTTACGTTTCGATTTTGTTAACCACATGAACATGAAAGGAACAACTAGTGTCGCACCTGTACCACCCATGGTCACGATAAACATTTGTGTACCAGAAGTAAGAATCTTGTCAGCGTGCATACCTTGTTGGAGAAGGTTCAAGTTGACTTCGGCATTTGCATAGGTAATAGCTGCGATAGCAGGTTCAACGATAGATGGACCATGGATACCAACAAACCAGAAGAAGGCAAAGGCACCAAAGATAATGGTAATACCAAGATAACCATCAGCAGCAGAGAAGAGTGGAGCAAAGAATTTACCGATTGATTCAGCTACGCTTGCACCCACAAAATGACGTGCTAGTAAATCAAGAGCATAAAGAGAAACAACAGATAGAGTGAATGGAATCACATCTTTAAAGACTTGTGAAATATTTGGTGGAACTTCGTCAGGCATACGAATAGTGACGTTGTTCTTAACACAAACCTTATAGATGGCTACAGTAACAAAGGCAGCAAGGAAGGCTGAAAGCAAACCTTTTGTCCCCAAGAATCCAGTAGCTAGACCATTTTCGATAGGGTCAGCTGCCAACATCAACAAACCAACAATTGCTGCCAACAATGTTGACATATAGTTGATTTGATTGGTTTTCTCCATGCTTCGATTGACTGAGTCAGTCAAAGATTTAGCTGTTGTACCAGCTACCAAGAGAGCCAAAATCCCCATTGAATAGCTGTAAGGTTTCATCAGAAAAGCTACAACTTCATCAGACCATTTAAAGCCCCATGAGTTTGGTACAAAGGCAATCAAGATAAAAATACTTGAGAAGAGAATAACAGGCATACCTGCAATGAAACCATCACGAATAGCACGAAGATAGATATTACGAGATAGTTTCTCAAAGAAAGGTTTTCCTTTCTCAATAAATGCAATTAGTTTATTCATTATTTAACTCCTCTCTTATAGAGTTCGATTAAGTGGTGCATCAAATCTTTTAGCAAGATTGTTGTCATCAGGTGATCTTGACCATGCATCATGGTTACGCTATAGGCTAAATCTTCACCTGCAGCTTCCTTTGTTAACAAGCTTGTTTGCGCGTGGTGAGCCTCTGCAATACAGCTACCAGCTTCCTCTACCAGAGTGTCCGCTTTCGCAAAATCACCAGTTTCAGCAGCCTTCAAGGCTTCCAATAGTTTTGAACGAGCCTCGCCAGCATAGGCTACGATTTCAAAACCTAACAATGTTACTTCTTCTCTATTCATGATAGAATTCTCCTTATATAATTTTAAATAATTTTTATGATAATAAACGTTGGATATGTAGAACTAGATAAACTCGTTCACTTTTATACAAATCAAGACCCGTATGTTGCGTAATCACATCATAGATCTTGGAGCCAATCTCGAACGCTTTTGGATAGGATTGTTTGATATGGTCTTCCATATCAAGAAGCGATTGGTTATCATCCCTAGATCTGTCTAAATAATCCAAGAAATAATTCAAATGTATCATAAAGCGATCATAGAAATGATTATTCTCTTTGGTTCGTTGAATTGCATATTCCTTTAGAACTTCCTCAACATTGCTGAGAATTTCTTTCCTCTTATCAATCGACTCCACAAGTTCCACTTCATTTTCACCTTCGGCATTGATGAAATGATAAGCAATCCGAATAATTTCATCCTCAGGAAAATGATCTGCTAGCTTCTGACGGTAAATTTCAAAAGCTTCATTTGCGATTTGAAAAGCGACAGGATACTTAGCAGAAATATCTGGCAGATTACTATCCTTGTACCTTCCTTGTGCTAGAGCTTGGTAAGAACAGTAAATATGATCTGTCAAGGTTACATAGAGATACTCTTGAATCGGATAATGATATTTCTTGGAAAGCTTATCAATAATCTCATAAGTCACTGTGATAAAATCAAGCGGAACATCTTTGAGGAGAGCCATAAAGTTTTCTCTGGACTCTTCGGTCTTCATCCGAAAGATTTTCTCAACCTGATTTTCAGCAATCAAATCTCCCTTCTTCTTTCCAAATGCAATCCCCTTACCAATCACAATCACTTCTTCTCCTTTATCATTTCTGACAAGCGAGACATTGTGATTCATTGGATTTAGAATTCGATACATGTCAACCTCCTTTTATATCTTAAAGGTATATGAGTACAAAAAATGACCACAAATGAACTAGGAAATCAGCCGATTTCTAATTCACCTGTGATCATGCCTAATATTACTTAGTAACACTCACCTTGTATTAACTTGTGATTTAAGTATAGCACAAGTAAGTTATTTTGTAAACCTTTACATACAACTTTTTTAAAATTTTTTTAGATTCATGTTCCTAACCTAGGAGGACTTGCTTACACGCGTTCTTTCCATGAAGTCGCTGTTGTTTGAAGAACTTTATTGAGTTCATCAATATTTTCAAAACCAGTTGTACGAAGCCATTCGCGAGCTGCTGCTTCACCATCTTTGATGTATGCTTCAACTGATCCAGCCCATGTAGCACGGCCACAAAGAACTCCGTTAAAGTTTGCACCTGATTCATGAGCAAATACAAGAGTATCTTGGAAGAGTTTAGCTGATACACCAGCACTCAAGTAGATGTATGGCAAGTTAGTTGCTTCATCTTGAGCTTTGAAGAAGGCTGCTGCTTCTTCACGTGTATAAACTACTTCACCTTCAGCGAAGCCTTCAACATATTTAATGTTAACAGGAACTTCAACTTTCAAGACATCAATGTTAAAACGTGGGTCTGAGAAGACCTTCATAGCACCGATAACTTTGTGTGGTTTTACTTTCGCATATTCTACAGAACCAGCGTCCGCAATTTTTTCATCATAAGCAAGGATTTCAAGGAAGAATGGGATATCTTCAGCCACACACTCAGAACCGATACGTTCGATGTAAGCTTGTTTTTCTTGGTTGAGTTCGTCTGAGCTATCTACATCATAGTAAAGCAAGAATTTAACTGCATCTGCACCTTCTTCTTTAATACGTTTTGCAGACCAAACATCCAAGCAGTCTGGCAAGCGTTTTGTGCTTGTTGTGTCGTAACCTGTTTTTTCATAAGCAAGGAGAAGACCAGCTTTTTCATCAAGAGCTTTAGTTGCTGGAAGTCCATACTCAGGGTCAAGAAGCATTGATGAAGCGTATTTAGTCAATTCATCTGCTACCAAAACTTTCAGTTCTTCCATTTGAGCCACAGTTGGTTCTTCTGTTTGGTGTTGAGCCATGAGGCGTTTCAAAGCACCACGTTGGTCAAAAGCAAGAGCTGAGATGATACCATTTTCATCAGAAAGTTTTTCTAAGCGTGCACGTTTTTGTTCTGTTAAAGCCATTTTATACCTCTTTTACTATTAATTGATCATATAGAGCTTGATAGTTAGCCATGTTGACATGACCAGTCATTTTTTCTTGAGCATTGAGCATACCAAGGACATTTGCCTTGATGAGTAATTCTGCATCCGATTCTTTATGAAGTAGTCCTGAAGAAATCCCTGCCACAGTAGAATCTCCAGATCCGACAGGGTTGACCACCTGAATTCTAGGAATATCTACCTTGTAGAAAGTGTCACCATGTTTGGCAAAGGCACCATTGGCACCAAGTGAAACGATAATCCATTCAATCCCTGCAAACAAAGTTTCTTGAAGGACTTCTTTTAATTCATCCAAATCCTCTGAAACTTCTCTTCCTAGAAGCTGAGACAATTCCTCATTATTTGGTTTGATGACTGTTGGTTTATGTGGTGATTCAAGAACCGCCTGAAGTGCTGCACCAGAGCAGTCCAAGACAACAGGTTTGCCAGCTTGATTAGCAAGTTCTACCAAGCTCGCATAGTAATCAACTGGAAGGCCAGCTGGCAGACTACCTGAGATGGCTACTACTTCAACTGAGCCCAAGAGTTTTTTGAAATGTTCCAAAAAGTCTTGACCTTCTTGTTCAAGAACTTCAGGTCCTTTTTCAAGAACTTCTGTTTGGTTGTCTCCGTGAAGAATAGCGATACAGTTACGAGTTTCTCCCTGAATAGAAAAGAAATCTTTCTTTACTTGATCATCGATATGTTCAACCAAAAACTCACCAAGTTTACCACCAACTAAACCAGTAGCAAGAACAGAATCTCCAAATTCTGAAAGTACTCGAGTAACGTTTAGTCCTTTACCACCAGCTGTTTTGGTTACATCCACCACACGATTGACAGTATCAATCTTTAACTCATCCAAGGGATAGGAAATATCAATGGATGGGTTCATTGTGACTGTTAAAATCATAGGTCACCTCTTAGTCGTGGTATTCTCCGCGATCCCATTTTTCAAGGAATTCAGTGAAGAAGTTTGCGTCTGTTTGTTGAGCATTGTGGCTTTCGACGTGTTCAATTTTCGCAATCAATTTCTTGTTTTCTTCAGATGGTTTGTATTCAGCATGGATGAAAGCTTCGATGATGTCACACATGAGCAATTCACCAGTAATCTTACCACCAAAGCCGATAACGTTGGCGTTCAATTGTTCTCTAGCATAAAGGGCTGTTGTCATATCACGAACCAAGGCAGAACGGACACCTGGAACTTTATTTACAGCGTTGTTGATACCTACACCAGTACCACAGATACATACACCAAGATCAGCTTGACCGCTAGTTACAGCTTCCCCTACTTTTTTACCAAAGATTGGGTAGTGAGTACGTGTGTGGTCATAGGTACCAAAGTCAATGACTTCATGTCCTTTTGATTTCAAAAATTCTGAAACCGCCATTTTTTCATCTGTTACGATGTGGTCACATCCAATTGCAATTCTCATTAGTTATTCCCTCCGATTAATTATATAAATCTAATATCATTTATCCCTACTCAAGAAAAATCAAGATTAGCTTAGGAAGCGAGCTGCGAGCATAACTGAGGTTAGCTAAAGTGAGCTGACGACAGATTATCTTGATTTTTGAAGAGTATTAGCACATTTTGTTCAACATGTCGACCCGAATTTGGTGACGTCCACCATCGTATTTACCGTTAACAAATCCTTTAGCGATGTTTTTAGCCAATTCGTCACCAACAAGTTGTGCACCCATAGTGATCATACGTGAGTTGTTGTGGCCACGAGTCATATAAGCTGAACGTTCGTCAGAAACTTCTGCAGCAACCATTCCTTTGATTTTTGTTGCGACCATAAATGGACCAGCACCGTAAGCATCAATCACGATACCAAGGTTTTGTTCTTCTTTGTTCACTTCTGCAGCAACAGCGAGAGTCACATCAACAAAGTCTTGACCTTCAGCTGTAACATCCACAACGTGGAAATTTTCTTTTTCCAAGAAGTCTTTCACAACTTCTTTCAATCTCAAACCTGCAGCATCTGCACCGATAACAATAGACATATTGTATACTCCTTTTATTTTTTCTATGCTGGATTCCAGCAGTGTATTGCCTGTCTTTAAAAAACAGTCAATTAGTCCTCACAAACATAATATACTACTATTGTTTGAAAAAGTCAACAGTTTGTGTTTGTTTTTGTTATTTATTTTTTACTTTTTTATAAAACTTCTATCTCAAAACCTAATTCTTCAACCTGATTGGCTTCTAAGAGACGAACATTCTTCTTATCTTCTAAATGATCTCCTTCTTCAAGGGATGTTGACAAGCCAGACCATGGTTCAAAGGCAATGAAAGGTCCCTTGTTCAAAGTTGACCAGATGATGAGGTTTGGAAACTCTGCAAAGTGCACTTTCAATCCCTTATCATGTTTACGAGAACGAAGGGCAATTGTTCGAAATTGCAATTCATCCAAAGTCACTGCATCTGTGCTGAAAAGATCATAGCTTAGGTCTAATTCTTTTTGATTCTCTAACCATGGACTTCTATCTTGAAAGTCAAGCATCCCCGTTTCTGGGAAAGGGCGTGGAACAGAGCAAGTCTCTTCTTTCTCAAACTCTAAATAGTAATCTTCATAGACCTCATCATCCAGTAGAGGACAATTAAATCCTGGATGTCCACCAATAAAGTAAGGCATGACCTTGCTAGTTTCTTTATTAAATATTTTGTATTGAGTCCGTACTGTCTTGCCAGTAAGGCTATAAGTGATTTCTAGGCGGAAATGATAAGGATAGTTTTGATAGCTATTCTCATCGTCTTCAATTGCAAAAGTTACACTCTTATCTGTCTGTTCAACTAATTCAAATTCTTTCTTGCGGACCAGACCATGACGAGGAATCTTTCCTTTGCTTTCCTGACCCTTCTCATCTATATAGAGGGCTGTATCCTCTCTCAATGAACCACAAATAGGAAAGAGAACAGGAGCTTGTCCACTCCAATAAGTAGCATCCCCTTGCCACAAATACTCCAGTCCCTCAGCATCTTTTATAGAAGAAAGAGCCCCACCAAAACTGTTAAATTGAACTCTTAATTGTTCTGATTTTAATTCAATTACCATTATTTTCTCCGATTTCTTGATAGTTTATAAAAAACTAGGCTGTCACTCCTAATGGTATGACAACCTAGTTTCAACAATTTACACTCTGCGAAAATCCAATTCAAACTTCGTCAGCGTCGCCTTGCCGTAGATATGGTCACTGACTTCGTCAGTCT
>NZ_VMMZ01000026.1:0-9527 GCF_013277475.1 Streptococcus sp. k-628 | reverse complement strand
TGACGAAGTCAGCTCAAAATAGTGTTTTGAGGTTGTAGATGAAGAGGTTGAGCAAAAACTCGACTTTAGGAGAAAATGAAGTAAATCTTCCCACAATAAAACGCATAGTAGCAAGGTTTCTCAAGACCTGATACTATATGTTTTTCTGATTGCAAAGACTTTTTGACCAGTTTCAACTATACCTACGGTAAGGCGACGCTGACGTGCTTTGAAGAGATGTTCGAAGAGTATTAAATCGATGTTGTGAGTAACTTTTACCTAGCTTCCTAGTTTGCTTTTGTAGTATAAACCAGAGACTGTTTGCATTCTCAGCAAGTGAGTGGATGAATAATGCTGAAAACTCCTTGAAGGATAAGTCTACTTAGTACTTTCTATTAGTTAGCTAAATTTTTACCAAGAATAATTCACAAAAACGTTGTAAAACACTTGCAATTTAGCTGAAATTTGATAAAATAGTAAGGAAAGTTAGACTGTATTGCCTACTGTCTATCTATAAAATATATTTTATTGGAGGCTTTTACTCAAATGGCAAAAGAAAAATACGATCGTAGTAAACCACACGTTAACATTGGTACTATCGGACACGTTGACCACGGTAAAACTACCCTAACTGCAGCTATCACAACTGTTTTGGCACGTCGCTTGCCTTCATCAGTTAACCAACCTAAAGACTATGCGTCTATCGATGCTGCTCCAGAAGAACGCGAACGCGGTATCACAATCAACACTGCGCACGTTGAGTACGAAACTGAAAAACGTCACTACGCTCACATCGACGCTCCAGGACACGCGGACTATGTTAAAAACATGATCACTGGTGCCGCTCAAATGGACGGAGCTATCCTTGTAGTAGCTTCAACTGACGGACCAATGCCACAAACTCGTGAACACATCCTTCTTTCACGTCAGGTTGGTGTTAAACACCTTATCGTCTTCATGAACAAAGTTGACTTGGTTGACGACGAAGAATTGCTTGAATTGGTTGAAATGGAAATCCGTGACCTCTTGTCAGAATATGACTTCCCAGGTGACGATCTTCCAGTTATCCAAGGTTCAGCTCTTAAAGCCCTTGAAGGTGACTCTAAATACGAAGACATCGTTATGGAATTGATGAACACAGTTGATGAGTACATCCCAGAACCAGAACGTGACACTGACAAACCATTGCTTCTTCCAGTCGAGGACGTATTCTCAATCACTGGACGTGGTACAGTTGCTTCAGGACGTATCGACCGTGGTATCGTTAAAGTCAACGACGAAATCGAAATCGTTGGTATCAAAGAAGAAACTCAAAAAGCAGTTGTTACTGGTGTTGAAATGTTCCGTAAACAACTTGACGAAGGTCTTGCTGGAGATAACGTAGGTGTCCTTCTTCGTGGTGTTCAACGTGATGAAATCGAACGTGGACAAGTTATCGCTAAACCAGGTTCAATCAACCCACACACTAAATTTAAAGGTGAAGTTTACATCCTTACTAAAGAAGAAGGTGGACGTCACACTCCATTCTTCAACAACTACCGTCCACAATTCTACTTCCGTACTACTGACGTTACAGGTTCAATCGAACTTCCAGCAGGTACTGAAATGGTAATGCCTGGTGATAACGTGACAATCGACGTTGAGTTGATCCACCCAATCGCCGTAGAACAAGGTACTACATTCTCTATCCGTGAGGGTGGACGTACTGTTGGTTCAGGTATGGTTACAGAAATCGAAGCTTAATTCGATTTAGTTCCCAGAAGAACAATTATTTAAGTCAGACACTGAAAGAATCTTGCTTTGCAAGGTTCTTTTTTTTCAGATATTGAACTAATATTCAATGAAAATCACAGAGCAAACTAGGAAGCTAACCGCAGGCTGCTCAAAACATGTTTTTGAGGTTGTAGATAAGACTGACGAAGTCAGCTCAAAACATGTTTTTGAGGTTGCGGATGAAACTGACGAAGTCAGTAACTATATCTACGGCAAGGCGAAGCTGACGCGGTTTGGAAGTATAAAATAACAGTATAGGAGAGGTATAGAATGGAACGATTAGAAGATTACATTGCTTTCGATTTAGAATTTAATCAGCATGAAGGACAAACACACTTGATTCAAGTATCGGCAGTGCGTTTTAGAGATGGTCAGGAAATCGATGCCTATGATTCCTATGTCCATACTAGTGTACCTCTAAAGAGTTTTATCAATGGTTTGACAGGGATTACAGCTGAAACCTTAAAAGATGCTCCCCCAGTGGAGAAAGTTATAAAAGAATTCCAAGAGTTTGTGGGTTCTTTACCCATGGTTGGCTACAATGCTGCTAAAAGTGATTTGCCTATTCTAGCAGAGCATGGTTTAGATTACAGCCAGCAGTATAAGGTGGATCTGTATGATGAAGCTTTTGAACGTCGGAGCTCGGATTTACATGGTATTGCCAATCTCAAATTGCAAACTGTTGCCTCATTTCTTGGATTTCAAGGCCAGTCTCATAATAGTCTAGAGGATGCTCGGATGACGGCGCGTGTTTACGAGTCCTTCCTAGAGTCGGATCAAGCTAGAGAATTGTTAGAGACAGAAAGTAGCCTATCAAACAATCCTTTTGGCGGCTTGGACTTGTCTCAATTATTTGACTAGGAGTGCCTATGAAACCTGAAAAACCTAAAAAATTGGGTTTTAAACAGATTTACCTCAATCTTGATAAAATCCTCTTTCTCTTTTTCTTAATTTTTATGATAGTGGAGTATTTGTGGGTACCATTCAATTCATGGTTGGCTAGCTTCTTATTAGATCAGACAGGTTATCTTTTTATTTCCTATAACAATGTCTTAGCCATCCTCACTCATTCTCCATTGATTAGTCTAGCTTTTTTGGCCTTGATTATCATTAACCTGCTGGTCGCTTATTTTCAAATAGGACTCCTCTTTATTGGTGCTCGTCATCTCCTCTATCATGAAAAGCGAAGGCTAATTGAGTATATCCGCAAGGTTTTCCATGAAAGTTTTGGATTTATGAAAAAGCTAACTTGCGCCAAAGCCTTGTTTATCTTTTTCTATATAGCTATGCTTTTTCCTTTTATACGGAAAATGCTGAAGATTTATTATCTCAATAAAATCGTCATTCCAGAGTTTATCCAAGATTATTTAGAAGATAAATATTGGATGTGGTGGCTGAGCATCCTACTTCTATCTCTTATCTTTCTCTATGTCTCTGTCAGATTGATGTTTGCCCTTCCGAAGATTGTATATGATCAGCTGACTGTTCGAGAAGCAGTGATGTTTAGTTTGGAGAAAACCAAGAAGAGAGTTGCTTTTTATGCTTGGAATTTATTTTATATCTTGCTCAAGGCAAATTTATTATTTTATCTTCCTTTGATTCCTTTATTATTGGCTCAAACTTTGGTAGATGACATCACTCAGAGAGAGTCTCTGATTCTTGGTATTTTGAATTTTGTTGTGATTAAAAATCTTTATTATATGGCTCTGACTTACTTTTTGGTTAAATTTGTTTCATTTTTGACAGGAAAGGAGCTGGATATGCTTCCTCGGAGAGAAAAAGATCACATCATGCGATGGGGAGTCATGACTTGTGCCAGTCTTTTCTTTGCCTTAGAAGGTTATATTTATCTGGAAGCTCCCATGGTTCATCTACCTCAGCTTATTTCTCACCGAGGGGTTTCCAATGCAAATGGGATTCAAAATACAGTAGAGTCCTTGGAAACTACAGCACAACTCAAACCAGACTTGGTAGAGACGGACGTGCAGGAAACAAAAGATGGGCAGTTTGTCATGATGCATGATGCTAACTTGAAAAATCTAGCAGGTATCAATAAAAGTCCTCAAGACTTAAACTTGGAGGAGCTTAAAGGGATTGATATTTTTGAAAATGGCTACCAGACTAAAATTTCAAGCTTTGAAGATTATCTCAGTCGAGCCAACGAACTTGGTCAAAAATTACTAATTGAAATCAAAACCAGTAAAAAAGATAGTCCAGACATGATGGACCGCTTTTTAGCCCGTTATGCTGCAAAGCTCAAGATTTATGGACATCAAATCCAATCTTTAGACTACCATGTTGTCGAAAAAGTAAGACAGTATGATGCCGAACTGCCAGTTTATTTCATCATGCCCTACAATTCTGTCTTTCCTAAAACAAGGGCGACAGGATATACTATGGAGTACTCGACCTTGGATGAATATTTTGTAAGCAAACTATGGACAACAGATCAGAAACTTTATGTATGGACTGTCAATGATTCAGAAGCTATCAACAAATCGCTTCACTTAGGAGTAGATGGAGTGATTACAGATGATTTGGAAAAAGTTCAGTGGGAAATAGAAGTAGCCCAAGAAGATCCAGAATATACGGATTTGCTCTTGAAAAAAGCTCTGGAATTCTTTGAATTTTAGTCATAAAAAATAGGAACAACTATTCCTTCCATGATAGGTAAGTATTCTTGTGAATACTTGCTTTTTTGTGGTTGCAATTCGTTTACGAGGATTGTTTGTATTGTTCTTGTTTCAATTGATTTTATGGTGCTTTGAAGTTGGAATGCTACACTATAACTTCTAAAATAGTACTAGAAATTGGAAAGTTTCCTTTATTCTATATATCCATTAGAAAGAATTGATTAAAAATTAGGAGACTTTTAATTTCTTTTCCGAATAAATAGATAGAAGCATCAAATCTAGTAAATTAGATTAAAAAATGTGCTATAATGAGAGGAGAAGAAATATGACTGTACGTCATCCGGGCATCAGCCCAACTAACGATTTGGTTGCTAAGAAAATCTTTAGCAATCCGGAAATCACTTGTCAATTTATTCGCGATATGCTGGACTTACCAGCAAAAAGTGTAACCATTCTGGAGGGAAGCAATATTCATGTCTTGCCTTCCGTACCTTACTCGGCACAAGATTTCTATACCAGTATAGACGTTTTGGCGGAGTTGGACAATGGCACTCAAGTTATCATTGAGATTCAGGTACATCATCAGAATTTTTTCATCAATCGCCTGTGGGCTTATTTGTGCAGTCAGGTCAATCAAAATCTTGAAAAAATCCGTCAACGTGAAGGAGATACTCACCAGAGTTATAAACACATCGCACCAGTATATGCAATCGCAATCGTGGACAGCAATTATTTCTCAGATGACCTGGCTTTTCATAGCTTTAGTATGCGAGAGGATACGACAGGTGAAGTTTTAACCATCACAAATAACGGTCAAGAAAATCATCTGGTCAAGATGGCATTCTTGGAACTAAAAAAATACAGGGAAACCAGCAAAGATAGCATTCGCAAACCATGGTTGGAGTTTTTCGGGAACAAGCCCTTTACCCAAGAACCTGAGCGAGCTATCAGCCAGGCAGACCAACTGCTGGACTACAAGAGCTGGTCCGAGGAGGACAGGAAAATGTTTAGCCAACTACGTATGCGCGAAGAACAGGCATTATTGGCTCAGGACTATGCTTTGGAGCAAGCTGAAGAAAAAGGCTTAGAACGAGGTCGAGCTGAGGGTCTTGAACGTGGTCGTGCAGAGGGTCGTGAACAAGGACGAGAAGAAGGCATTGAAGAGGGATTAAAAGTAGGTTTAGTAAATCTAGTACGTCAAGGTCTTCTAACACCTGAGGTTGCAAGTGAGCAATTAGGTATGACCGTGGTTGAGTTTGAAGCGTTGTTGGCAAGACATGAGTGAGAAATCTGTAAATATTATACGATATGAAAACAATTAAAAAGAATAGCTAAATTTCTTGATGGAAAAGAGATTAGCTATCTTTTTTATTAGGAAAGTTTGAACTTTTCACTTTCTTTTCCGAATAAATAGATAGTAGCAGTGAATCTAGTAAACCTAGATTGAAAAATGTGCTATAATGAAAGGAGAGGAAATATGATTCTCAGACATCCGGGCATTAGCCCGACCAATGACTTGGTAGCTAAGAAAATTTTTAGCAATTCAGAAATCACTTGTCAATTTATTCGCGATATGTTGGACTTGCCAGCCAAAAATGTAACCATTTTGGAGGGGAGCAATATTCATGTACTACCTTCCCTGCCTTATTCAGCCCAAGATTTCTATACCAGTATAGATGTTTTAGCTGAACTAGACAATGGCACTCAAGTTATCATTGAGATTCAGGTACATCATCAGAATTTTTTTATCAATCGCCTGTGGGCTTATCTGTGCAGTCAGGTCAATCAAAATCTTGAAAAAATTCGCCAACGAGAAGGTGATACCCACCAGAGCTATAAACACATCGCTCCTGTCTACGCCATTGCAATTGTGGATAGTAATTATTTCCAAGATGACTTAGCTTTCCATAGCTTTAGCATGCGAGAGGACACGACAGGTGAAGTCTTAACCATCACCAATAATGGTCAAGAAAACCATCTGGTCAAGATGGCATTCTTGGAACTAAAAAAATATAGAGAAACCAGCAAAGACGAGGTTCGCAAGCCCTGGTTAGAGTTTTTCGGGAACAAGCCCTTTACCCAGCAACCCGAGCGAGCCATCAGCCAAGCAGACCAACTGCTGGACTACAAGAGCTGGTCCGAGGAGGACAGGAAGATGTTTAGTCAACTACGTATGCGTGAAGAACAAGCCTTGTTAGCGCAGGACTATGCCTTGGAACAAGCTGAGGAAAAAGGGTTGGAACGTGGTCGTGCAGAGGGTATTGAACAAGGTTTAGAGCGTGGACTTGAACGTGGCCGTGCAGAGGGGATTGAACAAGGCATCGAAAAAGGTTTAGCACAAGGACTTGAACGTGGACGAGCTGAAGGCATCGAACAGGGATTAAAAGTAGGTTTAGTAAATCTAGTACGTCAAGGTCTTCTAACACCTGAGGTTGCCAGCCGGCAGTTAGGCATGACCGTGGCTGAGTTTGAAGCGCTATTGAAGAACCATCATAAATAAGACCTAAAAAAATACAGAGAAACCAGCAAAGATGGCATTCGTAAACCGTGGTTGGAGTTTTTCGGCAACAAGCCCTTTACTCAAGAACCCGAGCGAGCCATAAGCCAAGCAGACCAACTGTTGGACTACAAGAGCTGGTCCGAGGAGGACAGGAAAATGTTTAGTCAATTACGTATGCGCGAAGAACAAGCATTGTTGGCGCAGGACTATGCCTTGGAACAAGCTGAGGAAAAGGGCTTAGAACGTGGTCGTGCAGAGGGTCGTGAACAAGGACGAGAAGAAGGCATTGAAGAGGGATTAAAAGTAGGTTTAGTAAATCTAGTACGTCAAGGTCTTCTAACACCTGAGGTTGCCAGCCGGCAGTTAGGCATGACCGTAGCTGAGTTTGAGACATTGTTGTAAAATCAGCACTAACGGTCAGGAAAATCATCTAGTCAAGGTGTGCTTTTTGTACTAAAAATACAAGCAAGCGTTTTTGCTTTAGTCTCTTTATCCTTTATCTCTCCTTTTGCTTTATTTATTTGCCCGAATTTTGGAGAGACTTTGGGTATGATTTTGCTATCGGCCTTTCTCTTTGCTTCTTTCCTATATTTATCTGGGCTTTTATGAGTCTCGCTATGGCTGATTTTTGTCATGGTTAGTCTACCTCTGCTACTCGACAAAGCTGGGAGAGCCTACATCAAGTGATTTGGGATAGGAGTTATATCAAATAATATCTCAGGTTTTCTGATTTTTCGGAGAGCCTTTTTTTACTTGCTGAGTCTAGGATAGGTCTTTCTGGCGATAGATAGCAAGACGAACAGCTCTGTTCGAATGTCATATAAATTTAAAATTTCTGAAAATAATGAAAAATATAATAAATTTACAAATAAGGAGCCTCTAAATCCTTTAAAATAAGCAACATGCATATATATATATATATAATCATTGATTTTCTAAAACAAAGTGAGGTTGAAGGAAGAGAACTAAGTTGATATAATGAAGTGATAGTAAACACTGGGCTTTTTGTCATTTGTTCAAGATGAGAAAAGGTCATGTTTTCCTGTTTTTATTGCGAGTTGATGCCTGCATGAACATGGCTAGAGGAGCAAAGACAGGGTAGAAAGAAAGGAAAAACTATGAAACAGTTTAAAATGAATGAGCGCCAACGCTTTTCTATACGCAAGTTTTCAATCGGAGCAGCCTCAGTCTTGCTAGGGTCTGTCTTTTTTGTGGCTAATCCAGCGACAGAAGTTCAGGCGGCGGAAGCAAATACAGAAGTGGTCAGTCAGGATGGAAATGGCAACACTGGGAATCCATCTGTCTTACCGCCATCAGATACAAGCAATCAAAATCTTAACGTAGAACAAGAAGGAGCTAAACCAAACACTCAAGAGACAGAGAAAAAAGAGCCAGGAACTCCATCTAAAGATAGTGAAGGAAAAGCTAAGTCAACAGTAGAGAATACAGGTGACGAAAAAGTTGATGGTGTAGTTAAACCTGTGTCTGGTGAATCATCTCCCGTGTTTGAGGAAGAAAAAGATAAAAAAGAAGTACAACCAGAGTTGGAAGAAAGATCCTCAATTAACAAAGAGGAAGTTAATGGAGTGGATAAGCCGGATCAATCCCAAGAAGAAGATGGGTATCAGTTATATGATAAATTGATAGATGCATCTAAAAAATTGAAAGAATCCAATCCTGAGTCGGCAGCAGATTTTAAAAACTTAGCAGATACTATCAACGAAAAGTTAGGACTTTCAGACGACGGAAAGATTTCTGGAGAACTTGTCGAAAAAGCTCACAAGTTACTGGATGGTAATCAGATAGACAAAGCCGAAATAGAAGGATCTAATAACTTTAGGAGAAGAAAACGTGAAGTCGCCAAAACTGAATCAACAACAATACAAATGGGATTAGTGAATAAGGGCAATATTACTAATACAAAAATCCTATCTTATCCAGAAGGACTTGGCTTTAAAGGAACTGGTATTCAAGTGAAGGCTATATCTGGTGATGGACCTATTACAGCCATAACAGTCTCGAAAGACCATGATCAAGGCTTCCCGTTCACAGTAAAGGAAAATAAGTCTTCAAATGAAGCAACAGTATCATTTGAAGGAAATACACCAAGAAGTGGTGGTTGGGTTGTGACTGTAAAAGTTGAAACGGCTACTACATATAAAGAATTTCAATTTGGTTATTATGCGCTCTTTCAAAAACCAACTATAAGTACAACTGATGACGAGTTGAAAGGGAAAGCAGAAGTAACAGGAAATTATCGGCCAGATATAAAAGTTACAGTTCCATCTGTCCCTAAATTACCTCAAGGGGCTAAAATGAAAGTCTACTTGGTAGGTAGCGGAGGGCAAGATTATGGTGGAGGATTTGAACCTGACCCTGCTTACTCGAATATCATTGCCTCAAAAGATGTATCTCCAAATAATGATGGTAATGGATCGAGTAGGGAAGTTACCATCACTAAAGATGACTATAAGGATACTAAATTAGGGACGGGTGGTTTTAAGGCTTTAACTGTTATAGAATTAGCAGATTCCAGTGGAGTTTATCATGAGGATCATAGACCAGGAACTAGGGGCTCCTTTTATAGTAACGTAAGGACAGCTACGAAAGCAGTTGCTCCGGCAGATAAGGTAGAATATATT
>NZ_VMMZ01000025.1:0-6152 GCF_013277475.1 Streptococcus sp. k-628 | reverse complement strand
AGAGCAAACTAGGAAGCTAACCGCAGGTTGCTAAAAACACTGTTTTGAGGTTGCAGATGGAAGCTGACGCAGTTTGAAGAGATTTTCGAAGAGTATCAACCACCATAAAAGAGGCAGACAAAGCCACCTCTTATTTACCAAGTTTTTTAGTTCGTTTGTAGGCTTTAGTGACTGCCTCCATGACTGTTCCTCGAAAAGCATGCGCTTCTAGGCTTGCTACACCAGCGATAGTCGAACCGCCTGGGCTACAAACTTGGTCTTTCAAGACCCCAGGATGCTCTTGGCTTTCTAGGACCAATTTCCCAGCTCCTACCACAGTTTGAGCCGCCATTTTCAATGCCGTTTCTCTTGGCAATCCCATCTGAACGCCCGCATCTGCCAAGGCCTCAATAAAGAGATAGACAAAGGCTGGTCCACAACCTGCAAGAGCTGTCGCTGCGTCGATGAATCCTTCTCCTAGTTCAACCAAGAGACCAGTCTTGGATAACAGCTGACAAAAGAACTTACTGTCCTCAGTCCTGCAATTAGAAGACAAGGCATAACTAATCACTCCTTGTCCGATAGAAGCAGGGGTATTAGGCATCATGCGAATAATTCTGTGCTGACTTGGAAGAAGACTAGCGAGTTTTTCCAAGGTCAATCCAGCTGCCATCGAAATCAAAAGAAGATTTTCTCTTTTTTCAAGGATGGTCTGGTATTGAGAAAGCAGTTCAGAAAACTGAGCAGGCTTAACTCCTAGAAAAATCACATCTGCTTCTGCAAAAATTTCTTCATTACTAGAAGCCTGACCACCGAAGTTGGCGATAAAAGCATCCACCTTAGCTTGACTACGATTGGCAAGGAGAAGGTCATCTCCCGTCTTAGCCTGCAAAACAGCCTTAGCCAAGCTAGCTCCCATATTCCCCAAGCCGATAAATCCAATCTTCATCTCTTACTCCCTTATCTGTCCGTCACCAGTAACCACATACTTGTAGCTAGTCAATTCCTTCAAGCCCATGGGACCACGCGCGTGCAATTTCTGAGTAGAAATCCCCATTTCACAGCCAAGACCAAATTGGCCACCATCTGTAAAACGAGTTGAAGCATTGACATAGACTGCTGCAGAGTCCACTTGATCTGTAAAGTAAGCTGCAGCCTCAGCATTTTCCGTCAAAATAGCATCCGAATGATGGGTACTGTGAGACTCAATATGGGCAACCGCTTCTTCTAAACTGCTCACAACCTTAACAGCTAGGACATAGTCCAAAAACTCGGTGTCAAAGTCTTGATCATCAGCTGCGTGACCTGAAACAAACTGACTTGCTTGGCTATCTAGGCGGAATTGAATTGGTTCCAACCCAGCTTCTTTACGCTCTGCAACTAGAACTTGCTCCAAGCGAGGAAGGAAGCTTGCTGCCTTGTCTTCATGAACAAGTAGAACCTCCATGGCATTACAAACAGAAGGACGACTTGTTTTTGCATTATTGATGATAGACAGAGCCTTGTCTTCATCTGCATCCTTATCCACATAAACATGGACAATCCCAGTTCCTGTCTCGATAACAGGTACGATAGCATTCTCAACCACTGCATTGATCAAACCAGCTCCTCCACGAGGAATGAGAAGGTCTAGATAGCCCTTGGCCTTCATCATGGCATAGCTACTTTCACGGCTAGTATCTTCCACTAGTTGAATCACATCTGGGTGAATGGTCGTTGTCTCCAAGCCTTTTTTCAAGGCTGTGACAATAGCATGAGCTGTTTGATAGGCGTCCTTACCACTACGAAGAACGACCGCATTTCCACTCTTGAGAGCCAAAGCAGCCGCGTCAGACGTCACATTTGGACGGCTTTCATAGATAATACCGATAACCCCCATGGCCACACGTTTTTTGGTGATAACCAAGCCATTTTCAAGATGATTGGTTTCTAAAACTTCACCGATTGGATCTGGTAAAGCAACCACTTCACGAATTCCTCTTGCCATCGCTTCTATACGCCCTGCATCCAAATAAAGACGATCCAGCATCACATCTGAGATTTTACCTTTGGCCGCTTCCATATCGAGGGCATTGGCTGCTAAAATCTCCTCAGTAGCTACTAATAAGTGATTAGCCATGGCTAGCAAGGCTTGATTTTTCACCTCTTCACTAGCTGTGTTGATCGATTTTTTAGCAGCCTGTACCTGTTCAAATTGTTCTTGTGTACTTACCATAGTTTACCTCTAAAATTCTGTAAAGAGTAGTTGGATTTCAGGAGTAATGGAAATCCAGTCATCACGGTGAATCAGGACACCCTTGGCTTTTTGAGAACGCAACATATCCTCCAAAGCAGATGCTCCAAATTGCACGCGCCCTTTTCCAAGTGATTTTCCACTTTCCTTGTCAAATACTGTCACGATATCACCGTAAGAAAAGGCACCTTCTGCGTCAACAACACCAGATAAAAGGAGACTCTTTCCATGTTGAGAGAGAGCTTCCGCAGCCCCTTTATCAACCCAAATAGAACCTTGACTCTGAGCATAGAAGGCAAGCCATTGTTTCTGGGTACGAAGCCCCTTCTCTTGAGCAACAAAGTAAGAACCATCCTCGGTCTCCTCTGCCGCCTCAATCATGGAATCTGACTTCAAGGATGAGCAGATATAAACAGGAACTCCTGATTCCGTCGCGATAGTTGCAGCTTTGATTTTGGTTAACATGCCCCCAGTTCCGTTTGAAGAACCTGCTCCACCGGCCATATCAATAATCTCACGATTGATGGTCTCGATTTTCTCCAAGCGTTTGGCTCTTGGATCTGAATTAGGATTTCCTGTATAGAGACCATCTACGTCTGTCAAGAGGACCAAAAGGTCTGCTTGGACCATGGCCGCTACCTGTGCACTTAGAGTATCATTGTCCCCAACCTTGAGTTCATCAATAACGACACTGTCATTCTCATTGATGATAGGAATCGCGCCACGGCTAAGTAAAACCGACAAAGCCTGATGGGCATTTTTATAACGGCGCTTATCCACAAAGTCGTCCTGAGTCAGCAAGATTTGTGCAGAAACGATTTGGCGCAAGAGAAGATTGGTCGTGTATTCTTCCAACAAAAGCCCCTGTCCTACCGCTGCTGAAGCCTGTTTATCAGCAATCTTAGTCGGACGTTTTTTAAATCCTAAGGCTCCAAAACCAGCAGCAATGGCACCCGACGACACCAAAATCAATTCATGACCAGCCTCGTGCAGCATAGCCAACTGTTGGGTAATAGCTTTTACTTTACTACGTGATAAGCTTCCATCCTCATTCGTCAGAGAAGAAGTCCCCACCTTAAAGACAATCCGTTTGTATTTCATAGTCTCACTCCGATTCTTCATATTTATCCATTATAACATGAATGACAGGAAATAGAAAAGAGTTGATAGGAAAAAGAAGGCCCTAAAACCTTCTTTTTTACTACTGTTCTGATTCCGATTTGTTTGCACTCGTTTCAGAGATTTTGGAAGTTGATGATGTCAAATCTTGACTAGTTGAAGAACTTGCAACACTTTCATGTTGACTCGTTTCTTTATTTTCAAGATCCTTTTTCACTACTTCATTAGATTCTTTTATTTCTGAATGACTTGTAGTTTTAATTGTAGCAGATTTTTCGACTGGAACATCCACTAACCAGGCACCACTTGAATCAACAGTATAGCCTTCTGGTGTCTTACCGTTCACAAGCAATTGACCATTTTCTTTCAAGAAGTACCATTTATCCTTGTCCTTGATCCAACCCACAGCTCGTGAACCATCTTCCTTGTAGAAATACCAAGCATTTGCCTTTTTAAGCCAACCTTGCTTCATAGCTCCTGAATCTTCTAGATAGTAATGATGACCAGCAACTTCTATCTCGCCTGTCTTCATGATACCAGTAGAATCCATATAGTACCAGGTTTCTTTATCTTTTACCCAACCCGTTTTCATTTCTCCTGATGGGGCAAAGTAATACCATTGGCCCTTATATTGAAGCCAACCTGTTTGCAGCGAACCATCCTTGGATAAATAATAATTCTGACCTCCAGTATTTACCCAACCAATTTCCATCTGATTTTCTTTGTTAAAATAATACCAGATTCCATCAATTTTCTTCCAATTTTTAGCAGAAGCACCAGAGTCTGTCAAATAGAACCAATGATTGTTCCATTTTTTCCATTGATTCTGTAACAAGATACCCGTTTGGTTAAAGTAATACCATTCACCTTCGATTTCATTCCAACCGACAGTATACTCTCCTGTAGAATCAGGCGCTTGATACCACCAGTTCCCATATGCACTCTTATGCCAACCAGCTTGAAAACTTGGAATCGGATTGTAGGAAGTTGAAATGTTTACTAAACCGTCTTGTCGAATCTCAAAAACTGTCGCATCATAGTCTTTGCTGGCTGCGTTGATTCTCTCAATTCCTCGTTCTTTAAGCCAATTGACATACTCACTATCAACACCATTTTTCCAAGGTAAACTATCCGAGGTTTGAACAATCAAACTCGGACTCAAATGTTTAATGAAATCCTTGGTGTTTGATTTATTGGTATCACGGTGATGGTTAAACTTCATCAAATCAACTTTTCCAATGAGAGAACCGTACTTGTCTTCCGCTCCATGCACATTATCTAAGTCGCCCCCAAGGTAAATTTTCTTGCCATTGACTTTCACTACACTAATCAGGGAATTGGAATTGTCATCCCAAATTTTCTTTAATTCACCTGATGAATCAGTTTCATTTTCATAGTTATAGAGTTGAATATCCATGTCCCCAAACTGAAAATGAGCATCTCCTTGTGTGATGTTTTGAATAACTGAAACACCTTTTTCGGCGGCAGTCTGTAAAACCTGATCATAACCGTACAGATTATCCCATAAACGTTCAGAATTAGTAATACGATTATCACTATATTTTTTAAGATAGACTCGGTCAACTGGATAGGTAGACAGTAATTCATCAACATTTCCAATATGGTCACTGTGAGTATGGGTCACCAAAATAAAATCAAGTTTTTGGACACCCAATTCCTTCAAACGACGAAAAACACGGTCTGTTAGAACATGCTTATAAGACGTTTCAATTCCTTCTCTCCATGGATAGCGAGAATCACTACCGTCTGGGAAGTCATAATCTTCTCCTGTATCCACCATGGCAAAATGCCCATTGCTTTCAAGAATAATCGCATCACTGCCACCTTCTTGAACATTGATAAAGTGAATTTTATTTCCTGAACTTTCTTGAGCTTGAACATTCCCATACCATGACAAACCTAAAAAAGCGCCTGCAAGTGCTAAACTAATCAATTTCTTTTTCATTATTGCTCTATTAGAATTCCTTTTTGATTAAAATAATATCTTTTTCCATCAATTTCGTTCCAACCGATAGAATAATTTCCTGTAGAATCTGGTGCTTGGTACCACCACTCGCCATTAGATTTCTGATGCCATCCCGAAACAAACGATGGTATTTTTTTATATTGTTTACTTATATCAGCTATGCCATTTTGTCTAATATCAAAAACAGTTGCATCATATTCTGTACTAGCTGCATTTATTCGCTTTATCCCTAAACTATCTAACCATGCTATATATTCAGGGTTGTCTACAATAGGACTATCATAAAAACCTGGAACAGCATCACTTGTCTGCACTATGATTTCTGGAGATAGATTTAATATAAAGTTTTTTGTATTTGATTTTTCGGTATCCTTATGATGATTAAACTTCATCAAATCAACTTTTCCAATAAGAGGACCATACTTGTCTTCTGCTCCATGAACATTATCTAAGTCGCCCCCAAGGTAAATTTTCTTGCCATTGACTTTGACTACACTAATCAAGGAATTGGAATTATCGTCCCAAACAGGTTTAAGATTTCCATTCTCATCATATTCATTTTCATAATTATAGAGCTGAATATCCATGTCTCCCATTGTAAAACGGGATTCTTCATTTGAAATATCTTGAATCAATTTCACCCCATTACGATTTGCAGCTTTAATCGCATTATCATATCCGTAGAGATTATCCCACAAACGATTTTTATCAGTTATACGACTATCATCATATCTTTTCATATAAATACGATCAACAGGGTATTTATCTAATATTTCATCCATATTTCCAATATGGTCACTGTGGGTATGGGTTACCAAAATAAAATCAAGTTTT
>NZ_VMMZ01000024.1:0-3131 GCF_013277475.1 Streptococcus sp. k-628 | reverse complement strand
CAGACTGCAAGCAGTTCATCAATAAGAATTATACTCTTCGAAAATCTCTTCAAACCACGTTAGCGTCTCCTTGCCGTAGGTATATGATACTGACTCTGTCAGCTTCCATCTGCAACCTCAAAACAGTGTTTTTAGCAACCTGCGGTTAGCTTCCTAGTTTGCTCTTTGATTTTCATTGAGTATGAAATGAGAAGACAAAAAGATTGTCACAAACCCCTATTTTTTTGATAGAATAGAAGTAGTAAAAAAGAAATGAGTTAGACATGTCAAAAGGATTTTTAGTCTCTCTTGAGGGACCAGAGGGAGCAGGAAAGACCAGTGTTTTAGAGGCTCTGCTCCCAATTTTAGAGGAAAAAGGGATAGAGGTGCTGACGACCCGTGAACCTGGCGGAGTCTTGATTGGGGAGAAGATTCGGGAAGTGATTTTGGATCCAAGTCATACTCAGATGGATGCGAAGACAGAACTTCTTCTCTATATCGCCAGTCGCAGACAGCACTTGGTGGAAAAAGTTCTCCCAGCACTTGAAGCTGGTAAGTTGGTCATTATGGATCGTTTTATTGATAGTTCTCTTGCCTATCAGGGATTTGGTCGTGGCTTGGATATTGACGCCATTGATTGGCTCAATCACTTTGCGACAGATGGACTCAAACCTGATTTGACACTCTATTTTGACATCGAGGTGGAAGAAGGACTGGCTCGAATTGCTGCGAATAGTAATCGTGAGGTCAATCGTTTGGACTTGGAAGGGTTGGACTTGCATAAAAAAGTTCGTAAAGGCTATCTTTCTCTTCTGAATAAAGAGGGAAATCGCATTGTCAAGATTGATGCCAGTCTTCCATTGGAGGAGGTTGTGGAAACCACCAAGGCTGTCTTGTTTGACAGAATGGGATTAGCTAAATGAAACAAGATCAACTAAAGGTCTGGCAGCCAGAACAGTTTGACCGCTTTGTCCGTATCTTGGAGCAAGACCAGCTCAATCATGCCTACCTCTTTTCAGGTTTCTTTGGAAGCTTGGAAATGGCGCAATTTTTGGCTAAAAGTCTCTTTTGCACGGATAAGGTAGGCGTTTTACCATGTGAGAAATGTCGAAACTGCAAGCTGATTGAACAGGGAGAATTTCCCGATGTCACCTTAATTAAGCCAGTCAATCAGGTCATCAAGACAGAACGCATTCGAGAATTGGTGGGGCAGTTTTCTCAAGCAGGGATTGAAAGCCAACAACAGGTCTTTATTATCGAGCAAGCTGATAAAATGCACCCTAATGCAGCCAATTCTCTGCTCAAGGTCATCGAAGAACCCCAGAGTGAGGTTTACATTTTCTTCTTGTCCAGTGATGAGGAAAAGATTTTATCGACAATCCGAAGTCGGACCCAGATTTTCCATTTTAAAAAGCAAGAAGAACAACTCATCTTGCTCTTAGAACAAATGGGGTTGGTTAAGAAAAAAGCGACTTTCCTAGCTCAGTTTAGTCAATCACGAGCTGAAGCAGAAAAGTTGGCCAATCAGGCAAGTTTTTGGACTCTGGTCGATGAAAGTGAACGCCTGCTGACTTGGTCAGTAGCTAAGAAAAAAGAAAGTTATCTTCAAGTTGCCAAATTAGCTAGTTTGGCAGATGACAAGGAAAAACAAGATCAGATTTTACGGATTCTTGAAGTCCTCTGTGGGCAGGATCTCCTGCAAGCAAGAGTAAGAGTGATTCTACAAGATTTGCTAGAAGCTAGAAAAATGTGGCAAGCTAATGTCAGCTTTCAAAATGCCATGGAATATCTGGTCTTGAAAGAAATATAAACTAAAAAATGAATGATAAAGAAAGGAAAGGGCTGGTTTATGGACAAAAAAGAATTATTTGACGCGCTGGATGATTTTTCCCAACAGTTATTGGTAACCTTGGCCGATGTGGAAGCCATCAAGAAAAATCTCAAGAGCCTGGTAGAGGAAAATACAGCTCTTCGTTTGGAAAATAGTAAGTTGCGCGAACGCTTGGGTGAGGTGGAAGCAGACGCTCCTGTCAAGGCCAAGCATGTTCGTGAAAGTGTCCGTCGAATTTATAAAGATGGTTTTCACGTATGTAATGATTTTTATGGACAACGTCGAGAGCAGGATGAGGAATGTATGTTCTGTGACGAATTGTTATACAGGGAGTAGGCATGCAGATTCAAAAAAGTTTTAAGGGGCAGTCTCCCTACGGGAAGCTGTACCTAGTGGCAACGCCGATTGGCAATTTAGATGATATGACCTTTCGAGCTATTGAGACCTTGAAAGAGGTGGACTGGATTGCTGCTGAGGACACGCGCAATACAGGACTTTTGCTCAAGCATTTTGACATTTCTACCAAGCAGATTAGTTTTCATGAGCACAATGCCAAGGAAAAAATTCCTGATTTGATTGATTCTCTAAAAGCAGGGCAAAGTATTGCTCAGGTTTCTGATGCGGGTCTGCCTAGCATCTCAGACCCTGGTCATGATTTAGTTAAGGCAGCCATTGAGGAAGAAATTGCGGTTGTGACTGTTCCAGGTGCCTCTGCAGGAATTTCTGCCTTGATTGCCAGTGGTTTAGCACCACAGCCACATATCTTTTATGGTTTTTTACCGAGAAAATCAGGCCAGCAGAAGCAATTTTTTGACTCAAAAAAAGACTATCCTGAAACTCAGATTTTCTATGAATCGCCCCATCGTGTGGCAGATACTTTGGAAAATATGTTAGAAGTCTACGGTGACCGCTCGGTAGTCTTGGTCAGAGAATTGACCAAAATTTATGAAGAATACCAACGAGGTACCATTTCAGAGTTATTAGAAAGCATTGCTGAAACGCCACTCAAGGGAGAATGCCTTCTCATCGTTGAAGGTGCCAGTCAGGATGTGGAGGAAAAAGACGTGGAGGACTTGTTCTTAGAAATCCAAGTCCGCATACAGCAAGGCATGAAGAAAAACCAAGCTATTAAGGAAGTCGCTAAGATTTACCAGTGGAATAAAAGCCAGCTTTATGCTGCCTACCACGAATGGGAAGAAAATCAAGAAAATGACTAAACAGGGAAGTTTTCCTTCTTCCCTTTTTTTGTTATACTAGTAGAAGAAAAAAATAGAAAGATTTGTGGGAGTGAAAAAGTCCGGGGGACTTTTTCAGCCTGAGC